>NZ_JBHZCS010000019.1:74530-139799 GCF_042755705.1 Nocardia sp. NPDC059154 | reverse complement strand
CCGGCCACGCCTATACCCGCCCGGCCCACCACAAGAAGGGCACCAAACCCCGCCGAACAGCGCAAACACCCAGCGGAGGTTAAATTTCAAGCTAACAGCCTGCCCGCTTTCCGAATACCCTTGATTCCCTGCGGTTTTACCGCCGAAGAGCAGAGATTTCGCGTCGCCGCGGCGACCTTCACCATCAAGAAGCACGGAATTCCGTTGCTGCTCAACCGCCCGGGCACGGCGCTGCAGATCGACGGCGGCTGGGAAGGTCGCCGCGCAGACCTTCTGCGACCTGCTGCGGGTGCAAGGCAGCCCGCCCGCGGTCTGCGGGACATCGACCACCACCGAGCCGGCGTCCACGGGCTGATCGCAGCCGGTTTCGCCGCGAGAACCATGGTGTAGCACCGTGATTGGGAGGATTGGCCGGGTCGGGCTTTGGTTATGGTAGCCAAATGGTTTTGGGGGCTGAGGAGTTTGCCGAGGAGTTCACCGGGCAGCGCGGCATCACCCGGATCGGTCGCCGGAGCACCGAACCCTGCGTGACAGACCGGATGCTGGTCGGCGGGCTCATCGTCATGGTGGCCGCGCTGCTGTGGCACGTCTTCGCCATACCCATCGGCAATCCGTACTACGGCCTGTTCAACAACGGCCTCGATCTGGACGTGTATCAGGCGGGCGGAGCGGCCCTGCGGAATCGGACCGGGCTCTACGACGGGCCCGTCGTGTTCGGCATGGAGTTCACCTACACCCCGTTCGCGGCCCTGGTCTTCGTTCCGCTCACGAGCATCTCGCTGGTCACCGCCAAGGCGCTGTGGTCGGCCGCGACCGTACTGGCCCTGATCGCGCTGACCGGGTGTTGCCTGCGCACCCTGAAATACCCGAATACGTTGCGCACCTGGATGTTCGCACTGGTGCTGGCGGTGATCTGCACGGTGCTCGAACCGGTGCGCTCCACGATCTGGCTCGGGCAGATCAATGTGTTCCTGGTCCTGCTCATCGTCTGGGACCTCACCCGCCCGCCCGCGGCCCGGCTGCGCGGTCTCGGGGTCGGCATCGCCGCCGGGATCAAACTGACCCCCGCGTTCTTCCTCGTCTATCTCGCCTGCACCCGGCAATGGCGGACGCTGGGTATGGCGGCCGGGGCGTTCGCCGCGACCATCGCCCTCGGCTTCCTCGCCCGGCCCGGCGACGCGTACTCGTACTGGCGCGGACAGGTCACCGCCGCCGGCCGGGTCGGGGCGGTCGATTCGCCGGGCAACCAGTCCGTCAACGGTCTGCTCGCGCAGCTGCTGCGGTTCTTCGACGTCGAGCGCTACGCGTCGAATGCGTTCGGGGCGACCGTGTTCCAGCCGCCCGCCTGGATGTGGCTGCTCGCGCTGTTCCCGGTCGTGGCCCTCGGGCTCACCGCGGCAACCCTTGCCCATCGCGCCCGTCAGGAGCTGCCGGCGATCACGGTCACCGGCATGACCGCCGCGTGCGCGTCACCGTTCTCGTGGGGCCATCACTGGGTGTGGTTCGTGCCTTTGCTGATTCTCGCCTGGCAGCACGCCCGTACCGCCGCTACCCGCTGGACCTGGCTTGCCCCGACCGTCGTCGTCCTGGTCGCCTTCAGCTGGTGGTGGACCTTCTCCGACCGGCCGCCCATCGAGGATTCGCCGCACCCCATCGGAATCGGCCTGTTCATGATGCCGCGCGCCGACAACTCGGTGTGGTTCGCCTACATCACGGTGCCGACCTACGCGGGCTGCTATGTGCTGCTCCACATCCTGGCGAGCGGCTACGTCATCAGACGTACGACCAGCCGCGCACCGAGTCGACTGTGATCCGAATGATCGGCCCCGCAGGCGGATCTGCTTGGTACTGCGGATATTTGGCGATCAGCCAGCCGAGCGGCAGCTCACGGTCCACCGTGTCGCCGAGGATGTCGGCGATGCCGTCGAGACGCGTCCACCACAGCCGGGTCCAGTCGTCGTCGTAGTGATCGGCGAGGAGCGAGACGCGAGGGTTGGCGGCGATATTCCGGAGGCGGCGTAGATCGGTGGTGGTCTTCGGTTTGTTGTCGATCGCGATCACCACCAGCAGCGGCGAATCGGCGGGGGAGACCGCGAACGTGACGGGAACCAGGTGCGGCACGCCGGTGGCATCGGCGGTGGCCAGCCGGGCCACCCGGGCGGCGCGGAACCTGGACAGAGCCGTGGCAACATCCGATCGCACGAGATCGACGGTAGACCGCCGGTCGTATCGCGCCACCGCCGGACCGGTGGTCACCGGCGTGCGGACAGCCCGTCCAGCACGATGCGCAGCGTGCGCTGCCATTGACCCGGGGCCGCGCGCAGGCCGACGGTGTGATCGGCGGTGCCGACCCCGGCCAGCGCGAAAGCCACGTCCTCCCAGGCGATATCGGCCCGCATCGAGCCGTTCTGCTGTGCCCTGCCGACCAATTCGCGCAGCCGGTCGGCCAGATCGCCGATGCAGCGGTCCACCTCGGCACTGCCCGCGCCGCCCAGTGCGTCGTTGACCCCGCAGCTCTCCGCCCGCAAACCCACGTACACGCCGGCGAATTCGGTGAACCCCTGCCACGGATCCGGCTGGGCGAGGGCGCGGTCGGCGGCCGCGATGCCCTCGTCGAGAACCTCCTCCAGCACCGCCGTCAGCAGTGCGTCGAGCGAGGGCACCCGCCGATAGAAGGTCCCCTTGCCCACCCCGGCCCGCTGCGCGATCTCCTGCGCGGTGACCGCCACCCCGACCTCCGCCACCGCCGCCCGCGCGGCCGTGACCAGTCGTTCGAGATTGCGGCGGGCATCGGCTCGGGGAGTCGGCGCGGCATCCCGGGCCAGCAGGCGATCGACGGCGGTCATGGCCGCACTCTAGCAAAAGTGGACTTTCCGAGTCCGTTTGACTAACGTCAAAAACGGACGCATCGAGTCCGCTTGATGGAGGAGTGAGTGATGTCGGACCGCATCCGAGTGGGAATCATCGGCGCGAACCCGGACCGGGGCTGGGCCACCCGCGCCCACATCCCGGCCCTGCGCGCCCTGCCGGACTACGAGCTGACCGCGGTCGGCACCAGCCGCCGCGAGAGCGCCGAACGTGCCGCCCGCCGCTTCGGCGCGGACCACCCCTTCACCGACGCGCGCGAACTGGCCGAGCATCCCGACGTCGACCTGGTCGTCATCACTGTGAAGGTCCCCGCGCACGCCGAACTGATCCGCACCGCGCTGAGCGCGGGCAAGCACGTCTACTCCGAATGGCCGCTCACCCGGACCACCGCCGAAGCCGAGGCCATCGTGGCCGCGGCCGCCGACGTTCCCGGACTGCACGTCGTCGGACTGCAGGCCGGGCTCGCCCCCGCCGTCCAGCGTGCGCGAACCTTGATGGTCAACAGTCGCTATGTGGGCAAGGTGGTTTCGGTCACGGTCTTCGCGGCCCGCGGCAAGGGCGCGGGCGGCCGCATCCCGCAGTGGGCGGCCTACACCCTGGACCGCGACAACGGCGCGGGCATGCTGGAGGTCGCGGGCGGCCACACCCTCGCGACTGTCGAATCCCTGGTCGGCCCGCTCACCGAGGTCTCGGCCGAGCTCGCGATCCGCCACCCGCTCGCCATCATCGACGAGACCGGCGAGCGGATATCGGTCACCAGCCCGGACCACCTGCTGCTGACCGGCCGCACCGATACCGGCATACCGGTGTCGGCCCACATCCACGACGGCAAGGTCACCGATGGCCGCACCCGCATCGAAATCTCCGGCACCGACGGCGATCTGGTGATTGTCAGCGACGGCCCCTCGGGAGCGGGCGGCATCCAGATGAGCGACCTGCGCCTGCTGGGATCCAACGGCCCGGGCGGCGCGTGGCAGGACCTGACCCCCGAGGAGGCCGGACCCTTTGCGGCGCTGCCGATCGAATCCCGCAATGTAGCAAGGCTTTACGACAGTCTGGCGAGCGACCTCCGCCGCAATCTCCACCTGGTCCCGTCCTTCGGGACCGGCCTGCACATGCACCGCGTCCTGGACGCCATCCGCCGCAGCGCCGACTCCGGCCGGCGCGAGGCGGTCGAAGCCTGATCAGGACACGAACGCGCCCATGGTCGGCTGCCATTCGACGATGCGCTTGTCGGTCAGCAGACCCTCGCGGTTGAACGGGTCGTTCTCGAACAGCGTGGTCACCGCCTCCAGGTCGTCGGCCTGGACCAGGATCAGCGCGCCCGACCCGTCCGGGTACGGACCGCTGGTGAGCACGGTGCCCGCGTCGACCAGGCTGTTCAGCCAGGCTCGGTGGTCGGGCCGGTGGATGTCGCGGCCGGGGACGGTGGCCTCGGAGTAGACGTAGTGGACGGCGAAGACGGCCATGGGCTGTCGCTCCTGATCTAAATCGGTACAGATATGGAGAAGGTCAGAGCGTCAACAGCATTCGGGTATTCCCGAGCGTGTTCGGCTTGACGTAGGACAGATCCAGGAACTCGGCGACACCGGTGTCGTAGGACCGGCACATCTCGGCGTACACCTCCGCGGTCACCGGTGTGCCCTCGATCTCCGCGAACCCGTGCCGAGCGAAGAAATCCACCTCGAAGGTCAGCACGAACACCCGCCTCAGCTCCAGCTCGCGGGCGACCGCGATGAGCTGCTCCACGATCAACCGCCCCGCGCCCGTGCCCTTGATGTCCGGGTGCACCGCAACGGTGCGCACCTCGCCGAGGTCGGCCCACAGCACGTGCAGCGCGCCGCAGCCGAGGATCTGGCCGTCGTGCTCGGCCACCCAGAATTCCTGGACCGCCTCGTACAGTGTCACCAGGTTCTTCTCGAGCAGGATCCGGCCGGCGTAGATGTCGATGAGGCTCTTGATCTCGGGCACGTCAGAGGTTCGCGCTCGGCGGACGATCGGCGCCATCGCCGCATGCCCGCCGATCGAACCACTGTCAGGTGCCCGTGTTGTCATGGGGTGCACAGTAGTCGGCCCGCGTACCGATAGGCTTATCGGTGTGTCGCACATCCAGCTCTCCCACATACCGGCATGGTCCGGAAACCATGGCCGGTGTCTCGGCCGGTGGGGGCGCTGGTGACCGTGCAACGTGACGAGTTGGAGGGTCGCTGGACCGATGCCGGTCCCGCGGCGCGTCCGGGATTCGCCCCCGTGCCCCGTCCGGAGGCGGCGGCGGAGCCGCCGGCCGTGCCACTGCTGAACATCGCCAATGTGCTGACGGTGCTGCGCATCCTGATCGTGCCGCTGTTCCTGCTGGCGCTGTTCGCCCACGGCGGGCACGACACCGAGTGGCGCTGGATCGCGGCCGGGCTGTTCGGCGTCGCCGCCATCACCGACCGCATCGACGGGCAACTGGCTCGCAAATACGGCCTGGTCACCGACTTCGGCAAGCTGGCCGACCCGATCGCGGACAAGGCGCTCGTCGGGGCCGCGCTCGTCGGATTGTCGATGCTCCACGATCTGCCCTGGTGGATCACGATCGTCATCGTGGCCCGCGAACTGGGCGTGACCCTGCTGCGGCTGGCCGTGGTCCGGCGCGGGGTGATTCCCGCGGGCCGGGGCGGCAAGCTCAAGACGCTGGTCCAGTCTGTCGCCATTGCCGTGCTGCTGCTGCCGCTCTCCGGCGGATTCGCTTCGGCCGGAATGGACTTGATGTATGTGGCCGTCGTGCTGACGGTCGTCACCGGTCTCGACTACGTCGTGCAAGCGGCCCGGCTCTGGTTCCGGTCGCCGGGCGGCAGCCGTGCCGCGTGACGTGCGGCCCGACATCGAGGCCGCGCTGTCCCGCGTAGCGACCGTTCCGCCCATTCCGCCCGACCCGCTCGTCACCTCGGCGCCCGCCGCCGAGCTGGTGGCCGCGCTCGCCGCCGCCGGTCAGACCGTCGCTACTGCGGAATCGCTGACCGCGGGACTGCTCAGCGCCACCATCGCGGGAATTCCGGGCGCCAGCACAGTGTTGCGGGGTGGACTGATCGTCTATGCCACCGACCTCAAACAGTCGCTCGCCGGTGTGAGTGCCGACACCCTGGCCGCCGACGGACCGGTAGCCGCGACCACCGCCGAACAGCTCGCCGTGGGGGCGCGTCACCGCTGCGAAGCGGACTGGGGAATCGGGCTCACCGGAGTCGCCGGACCCGAACCACAGGACGGGCGACCGGTCGGCACGGTATTCCTTGGTATAGCGGGTCCGGAGTCCACCGAGGTACTTCGGTTGAAGTTGTCGGGGGACCGGTGGACGATCAGGGTGGGCGCGGTTCGCGCCGCGGTCACCGAGCTCGTCCGCATCGTCAGGGACGAGTGACGAGGCCGGGAACGCGCGGCCGACGCCGGACGTTGTCCAGTCAAACGCTGGGTCCGGCGAGACGAGTGTGAGGAGAACGAGATGACGCTGCTGCGAGAAGCCATCGGGGAAAGCCTGCGGCGCGCTCGGGTTGCCCAGAGCCGGACGCTGCGTGAGGTCTCCACCTCCGCGCGCGTGAGTCTGGGGTACCTGTCCGAGGTCGAGCGCGGCCGCAAGGAGGCGTCCAGTGAACTGCTGGCCGCCATCTGCCAGGCGCTGGACGTGCCACTGGCGCAGGTGCTCTTCGACGTGAGTTCCACCATGGCCGACGCCGACAAGGCCACCGCGCTGGCCGCCGACAAGGCCACCGCGGGGGTGGGAGCCGGCAAAGTGCCCGCCAAAGCCGGGCTCGCCAAGGTGGCCGCGAAGGTTACCCCGAGGGGTGGCGACGGCGACGGTGCCCTGGCCGCGGATGGAACTTTCGGCCCCCGCATTGTGATTCCGGCCCCGAAGTCGGATCGTCTGGTGCTGGTGGCTGCCAAGTGATCACTGTGCTGTGGAGCCGAAAGGGATAAATTCTCTGTAGGCTTCGTGCCGGAGGCGTCGTGCTGTTGCCGAAATCTCCGGAACGGCCGTTGCACAGTGGAGATATGGGACAACAGGGGTGCGCGACGGTCGCGCACTACTGTCGCGCTACCGGGCGCGGCACGTCATATGGAGGCGGGATCAATCGATGGCTAATCCGTTCGTGAAGGCCTGGAAGTACCTGATGGCCCTCTTCGATTCGAAGATCGAGGAGCATGCGGATCCGAAGGTTCAGATCCAGCAGGCCATCGAGGAAGCCCAGCGCCAGCATCAGGCCCTGTCGCAGCAGGCCGCTTCGGTGATCGGCAACCAGCGCCAGCTGGAGATGAAGCTCAACCGCCAGCTGGACGAGGTCGAGAAGCTCAATGCCAATGCGCGCCAGGCGGTTATGCTGGCCGACCAGGCCAGCGGTGCCGGTGACACCGAGAAGGCCATCCAATACACCAATGCCGCTGAGGCTTTCGCCGCCCAGCTGGTGACCGCCGAACAGTCCGTCGAGGACCTGAAGGTGCTGCACGACCAGTCGCTGCAGGCCGCCGCGCAGGCCAAGAAGGCGGTCGAGCAGAACGCCATGCTGCTGCAGCAGAAGGTCGCCGAGCGCACCAAGCTGCTCTCGCAGCTGGAGCAGGCCAAGATGCAGGAGCAGGTCTCGGCCTCGCTGCAGCAGATGGACTCCACCCTGTCGGCCCCCGGCGCCGTCCCCAGCCTGGACGCGGTGCGCGAGAAGATCGAACGCCGCTACGCCAACGCGCTCGGTGCCGCCGAGCTGGCGGGCAACTCGGTCCAGGGCCGCATGCTTGAGGTCCAGCAGGCCAGCGTCCAGATGGCGGGCCACAACCGCCTCGAGCAGATCCGCGCCTCAATGCGCGGCGACTCGCTGCCCGCCGGTGGCACTCAGCAGCAGATCCCGCAGGGCCAGCCCGCGCAGCCGGCCGCCCAGCCCAACTTCAACAAGGGCCAGGCCGCCCAGCAGTAACTGCTGCGCGAAAGGTAGTGCACGATGGGGAGATCGCGGGCCGACAACAGTCCCGCGACCTCCCCTGCCCGTTTTCTGCGCCGCACCCGCACCAGAACCGCCGACCTCATCCCGGGTTTCCCCTCCCTGTTCCCGCCGCCCGCAACCGCGCAGCCTCCGGCGCACTCCGAAACCGCCGGGCCTGAAACGGCTTCCACACCGGCAGCGAGTATTTCGTCAGCGCCGGAGCACCACTCGCCCCATTCGGCCGGGTTCACTGATCACTCGGCGCCCGCTACGCCGGTGCCGCAGCCATCCGCGCCGCCGCGAATCGACCGCGGATCGCCACTGGGTGCTGGTCACGCGCCGCGTGAATCCATGGTGCAGCCACCGCTTCGCTCGCAACCCGTGTCCGGACGCGGCGCCCGCGCAGGTAACCCCGCCGGTGCTGCGGGTGGCGGCCGGCGGAAGCGGGCGCGGCGGGAGCGGGCCACCGAGGCGGTGCGAGAAGTGTTGGCGCCCACCGGGTTCGAACCCGAGGAGTTGGCGCAGCGGCTGCCGGATACGTTGCGGGGTGTAGGGGAGCAGGCATTGGTGGCCGTGCGGAAATGGGCGGATCCGCGGGAGCGTGAGCTGCGGAAGCGGCGGCGGGCACGGCGTCGGAGTTTCCGGCTGGGAACGGCTTCGGGGTTGACGACGGCCGGAACCGTTGGACTGGTGCTGATTTCGGCACCGGCCTGGGCGGTGGTCGTGGTCGGTGGTGGTGCGGTCGCGCTGGTCACCGGGACCGCGGTGACGGCCCGGCGATATCTGGAGATGCGCCGGGAGCCGTTGCCGCAGGCGGCTTTCGTGCCTCGGAAGCTGCCGCCGATCCGGTCCGCGGCGCGAGCGTCGATCGCCCGATTGGTCCGGGCCGAGCGGGCGCTGCACGGGCTGCACTCGCAGATCGCGCGGACGGGCCGGCTTCCCGAGGACGATCTCAACGACACCCTGGAAACAGCCGCGTCCGGGGCCGCCGCACTGCACGCGCTGGCACAGGATGTGGTCGCCATGGAGCGGGCCGCCGGTGCGCTCGGCGCGAATTCGCCACTGGGCGAGCACGTTCAGGCCGTTTCCATCCGCCTTGACGGCGGAGTCGTCGAATACGAGGGCATGGTCGCGGCCGCGGCCCGGGTGCTGGCGGTCCCCGAGAGCGCGGCCATCGCCGACGATCTCGGCTGGGCCATGGTCGGCCTGCGCGACGCCGCCGACCGCCTCGACGGCTGGGCCCAGGCCCTCACCGATCTGGCCGATCAGCGCTTCCGCGCCAATCCCTGACCTGTCCGTATCGCTGCGAACCGGGCTTTCCCGGGGCGTGGCTCGGGCTGTTGCAGGTCGGCGGGCTGCGGCCCTGGCGAACGCGGCCTGCCGCCTCGGGCGGGGGACTCGGGGAGAACCCTGATCTGTCCCGGATTTCACTGCTGACCTGGTGATTTTCACAGGCGGGCGACGCAGTATGGATGGTGTCGGATCGCGCGGACGGCGGTTCGGAGACTAGGGAGGTCAGTAATGTTCTGGAAGATTCTCGGCGTCGTCGTCCTCGTGTGGATCGCCTTCGCAGTGCTCGGGTGGCTGATCAAGGCACTGTTCCCGATTCTGCTGGTGAGCGCCATCGTCTTCGGTCTGTACGTGCTGTACAAGGCGGTGTCGGGCTCGAAGGACAAGTCGCCGCTGAGCAAGTTCTGATCGGTCGAAACTTTCGGACCGTCCGGCCCCGGGTAGCGGGGACGGGCGGTCTTTTTTCGTATGATCGCGGGATGGCTACTGCTGTCGTTGCCACCGCTTACGGTGGACCGGAAGTCTTGTCGCTGGTCGAGGTCGAGGTGCCCGAGCCGGGGCCGGGTGAGGTCAGCATCGCGGTGCGGGCCGCCGGGGTGAATCCCTTCGACTACAAGCTCTACAGCGGTGCGTTCGGCACCGATCCCAGCAAATTGCCCATCCGGCTGGGCCTGGAGGTGGCCGGAGTGGTCACCGCGGTGGGTCCCGACGCCGAGGGACCGGCCGGGCCGATCTCGGTCGGCGACGAGGTGATCGCGACGGTGGGCGGCGGCTACGTCACCGCCGTCACCGTGCCGGCCGCCCGGGTCGTGCCCAAACCCGCCGATGTGGACTGGAAGCATGCGGCCGGGGTGCTCAGTGTCGGCGGGACCGCGGTGCATCTACTCGCCGCGACCGGCGTCGGGCCGGGGGACACCGTGCTGATCCACGGTGCCGCGGGCAGCGTCGGCGCGCTGGCCGCGCAATTGGCGGTGGCGCGGGGCGCGCGGGTGATCGGCACGGCCTCGCCGAGCCGGCATGAACGCTTGCGCGCCTACGGTGTCGAGCCGGTCGCGTACGGCCCAGGACTGGCTGATCGCGTCAAGGCGTTGGCCCCCAACGGAATCGATGTCGCCCTCGACACGGTGGCCACCGAGGAGGCGATCGACGTCTCCCTGGAACTGGTGGCCGACCGGAGCCGGATCGCGACCATCGTGGCGTTCGATCGGGCGGCCGCGGAGGGGTTCAAGGCCCTGGGTATGGGTCCCGGGGCCGATCCGGGCACCGAGATCCGCGGCAATGCCTGGCGTGAGTTGTTGCCGCTATTGTCCACGGGCAAGCTGGATCTGGCGATCGCCAAGACGTTCCCCCTGTCGGAGGCGGCCGCGGCGCACGAGCTCGTCATCGAGGGGCACGCGGGTGGAAAGGTGATCCTGCTGCCCTGAACCGGGCAGCATCGATTTGGCGAAACGTCCCATATGAGTGACTCACACGGCATATGTTGTTGCCCACAACATATGCCGTGTGTGCTGTCGCAACCCAGCGACCGCCGCGTGAAAGGTCACCCTGATGAGGACGAAAAGCGCGCTCCCGCCGACGAAGTCCGGACGCCGACGGGGTTATGCCGCCGCCGCGCTCGCACTGTCCGGCCTGCTCACCCTCACCGCCTGCGGATCCAATTCCAGCAGCACGACCTCCTCGTCGAGCGCGCCGTCGGGCGGCGGCGCCAATGGGACGGTCGGGGTCATTCTCCCCGAGACCGCCACCTCGGCCCGCTGGGAATCCTTCGACAAGCCGCTGCTGCAGAAAGCCTTGAACGAGGCCGGATTCGACGCCGATGTGCAGAACGCGCAGGGCGATGTCCAGAAGTTCTCCAGCCTGGCCGACGGCATGATCGCCAAGGGCGTGAAGGTGCTGCTCATCGCCTCCATCAACAGCGAGGTGGGCAGCGCGGTCGCGGCCAAGGCCAAACAGGCCGGGATTCCGACCATCGACTACGACCGCCTCAACCTCGGCGGATCCTCCGACTACTACGTGTCTTTCGACAATGTGAAGGTCGGTGCCCTGCAGGGCCAGGGGCTGGCCACCGCGCTGAAGGACAAGCCGGGCGCGCAGGTCGTCGAGATCGAGGGCGCGCCGACCGACAACAACGCCACCCTGTTCCACCAGGGCCAGGAGCAGGTGCTCCAGCCCCTCTACGATTCGGGCGCGCTGAAGCTGGTGCGCAGCCAGGCCATCGACGACTGGAACAACCAGAAGGGCGGCACCACCTTCGAGCAGATCCTCACCGGCGCCAACGGCAAGGTCGACGGCGTGGTCGCCGCCAATGACGGCCTGGCCGGTGCGGTGATCACGGTGCTGAAGAAGAACGGCCTCAATGGCAAGGTGCCGGTGACCGGTCAGGACGCCACCGTGGACGGCCTCAAGGCGGTGCTGCGCGGGGACCAGTACATGACCGTGTTCAAGCCCATCAAGGAGGAGGCCGAGAACGCCGCGAAACTCGCTGTGGCCCTGGCCAAGGGCGACAAGGCCGCCGCGGATGCCCTGGCGCAGGGCGTGAGTCAGGATCCCAAGGGCAAGCGCGACGTGAAATCGGTGCTGCTGCAACCGCAGTTGATCACCAGGGCAGAGGTCAAGCAGGTGGTGGACTCGGGCTTCGTGAAGGCCTCCGACGTCTGCTCGGGCGACGTGAAGTCCGCCTGCACCGAACTCGGCATCGCCTGAGGATCGAGAGACATGAGTGAGCCGCTGCTCCAGATCACCGGCCTGAACAAGAGTTTCGGACCGGTGCACGTGCTGCACGACGTGGACCTCACCGTGCCGGCGGGAGAGGTCACCGCACTCGTCGGCGACAATGGCGCGGGCAAATCCACGCTGGTGAAATGTGTTGCCGGAATCCACGCCGCCGACTCCGGCGAGGTGCGATTCCGTGGCGAACCCGTACACCTGCGTGGCGCCAAGGATGCGGCGGCGCTCGGCATCGAGGTCGTCTACCAGGACCTGGCCCTGGCCGACAATCTCGACATCGTGGCCAATATGTTCCTCGGCCGGGAGCGCGGCAAGCCGTGGCTGCTGGACGAGGCGAGCATGGAGGAGGCGGCGCGGCGCACCCTGGCCTCGTTGGGGGTGCGCACCGTGAAATCGGTGCGCACCCCGGTCGCAGCCCTGTCTGGCGGGCAACGCCAGACCGTGGCCATTGCGAAAGCCGTGCTGTGGAACAGCAATCTGGTGCTGCTGGACGAACCCACCGCGGCGCTCGGGGTGGCGCAGACCCGGCAGGTGCTGGATCTGGTGCGGCGGCTGGCCGAACAGGGGCTGGGGGTGGTGCTGATCAGCCACAACCTGGCCGACGTGTTCGAGGTCGCCGATCGGATCGCGGTGCTGTACCTGGGCCGGATGGCCGCGCAGGTGCGGACCGCCGATGTCACCACCGGCCAGGTGGTGGAGTTGATCACCGCCGGGCGTTCCGGCGATCTGGGCTTGGCGCGGCCGGAAGCCGCGGTGCTGTGAGGAAGCCACTGCTATGACCAATGTTTCGGAATCGGCGGCGGCCGAACCGGGTACTGCCATCACCGACTTCGGGATCGACACCACGACCCGGTCGACGCGAGAAGCCGTGCGCGACTACGCGGCCCGGCTGCGCGCCGGGGATATCGGGTCCCTGCCTGCGATCCTGGGTCTGATCGCGCTGGTGGTGTTGTTCTCGCTGATGTCGGATGTGTTCTTCTCGCTCAACAATATTGCGAACCTGCTGGCGCAGGGGGCGGGGCAGACCATCATCGCCATCGGGATCGTGTTCGTGCTACTGATCGGGGAGATCGATCTGTCGGCGGGCACGGCGTCCGGGGTGGCGGGGGCGGTGCTGGCCATGCACTACGTCGACAACGGGAACCTGTTGACCGGCATGGGATCCACGGTGTTCTTCGTGTTCAACGCCATGCTGGTGCTGGCCGCGATCCTGGCGGGGCTGCTGCGGATCTGGCCGGGGGTGGTGTTCTCGGTGCTGGGGATCGTGCTGACGGTCATCGGTTTTCAGGCGAATCCGTGGATCGAGATGTTGCTCGCGGTGTGTGTTGGCGCGGCCATCGGATGCATCACCGGGTTCCTGATCGCGAAGATCGGGATGCCGTCGTTCGTGGTGACGCTGGCGCTGTTCCTGGCGTGGCAGGGGGTGATCCTGCAGCTCATCGGCGAGGGCGGGGTGCTGGGGATCAGTTCGTCGCACGTGCTCAATGCGGTGGCGAACGGGAATCTGTCCACGGCCGGGAGCTGGGTCCTGTGCGTGGTGGCGGCCGGTGGCTATGCGGCGGTCACGCTGGGCGGGCATCTGCGGCGCCGGCGTCGCGGGCTGGTCACGTCGCCGACGCCGCTGGTGGTCGCGAAAGTGGTGGCGCTCAGCGGTTTCGCGATCGTGGTGACGGCGCTGCTCACCGTGAATCGTTCACCCAGCAAGCTGATCGTGATCTCCGGTGTGCCGTATGTGGTTCCGATCGTGCTGGTGCTGCTGGTCGCGGGGACCTATGTGCTGACCCGCACCACCTACGGCCGTCACATCTATGCCGTCGGCGGGAACCTGGAGGCGGCCCGGCGCGCGGGCATCAACGTAACCCAGTTGCGGGCAAGCGTTTTCGTCATCTGCTCGGCCTGCGCAGCGGTCGGCGCCATCGTCTACTCCTCGAAGGTCGGCTCGGTCGATCCGCAGGCGGGCGGGCTCAACACCCTGCTGTTCGCGGTCGGCGCGGCCGTGATCGGCGGCACGTCCCTGTTCGGCGGCCGGGGCCGGGTGGCCGACGCGGTGATCGGTGGCGCGGTGCTGGCCGTGGTGTCGAACGGGCTGGGCCTGCTGCGGCAGCCCGCGGCGGTGGTGTCCATCGTGACCGGGCTGGTGCTGCTGCTCGCCGCCACCGTCGACGCGCTCTCGAGACGCCGCGTGGCGATAACGGGCCGTTGAGCCGCGCAATGGTATTACCGAGTCCATGACCGTCGCCCGACCGGACGAGGTGCGCCGGTTCAACCGGTCGAGCCTCCTGCGGCTGCTACACATCGGAGGCCCCGCCACCCGGGCGGCGCTGGCGGTCGAGCTCGGGCTCAATCGGTCCACCATCAAGATGCTGGTCGACGGGCTCGCCGAGGACGGGGTGGTGGAGGAGAAGGTGCCGCGGCTGGCGCGCGGCGCCGGACGGCCCTCGCTGCTGGTGCTGCCGCAACCGCAGGCGGCGGTGGTGCTGGCGGTCGATGTGCAGGTCGAGCACGTGGGGATCGCGCTGGTCGGCTTCGGCGGGCAGGTCATGGGACGCAACAGCTGGAATCTGCGTGGGCGGCAACGGGAACCGGACGAGGTGATCACCCACGTCGCGGAATCGGCGGCCATGCTCGCGGAGGATCTGGGCCTGCGCCCGGTGGCGGCGGGCGTGTGCGTTCCCGGTGTGGTGCGGCGCGCGGACGGCCTGGTGCACAATGCCGCCAACCTGCGCTGGGGTGAGGTGGCGCTGGGTCAGCGGCTGCACGCGGTGCTGGACCTGCCCGTCACCGTCGGTAACGACGCCGAATTCGGTGCGCTCGCAGAGCATGTCAGGGGTGTCGGGCGCGCGGCCGCCGATGCGGTCTTCGTCTCCGCCGATGTCGGGGTCGGCGGCGGGCTCATCGCCCAGCGCGAGCTGCTGCGCGGATCCGCGGGGTATCTCGGCGAGATCGGCCACATGACGGTGCGGCCCGGTGGGCGAAAATGCTACTGCGGCAACGAAGGCTGCTGGGAGACCGAGGTGGGCGAGGCTGCGCTGTGCCGTGCCCTCGGCATACCCGAGCACGGCCCGCGCGGGGCGATCGTCGCCGAACTCCGTGAGCTGCAGGGTGATTGGGAAACCAGGCTCGCCGATTACCTCGACTGGATGACCCTGGGCCTGGTCAATGTCGTCAACATCCTCGGGCCCGAACTGGTGGTGCTCGGCGACCTCTTCACCGCGCTCCCCGAACCGGCCATCACCCAGGTCCGCGATCAGGTCCACGGCCGCAGCATGGTGAGCCGTGCCTTCGGCGGGGTTCGCATCGAAAAGTCGCGTCTGGGCCCGGATCTGAAGCTGCTCGGGGCGGCGGAAGCGGCCTTCGAGGGCGTACTCGCCATGCTGTGACGCCCCGCCGTTGCGGTGGGGTGCGAAGTTCGCGTCGGCCATGTCTGGGCGGTGGCGGCTGGTGTTGAATGCAGGACATGGAGCAGCTTCCCGAGGACTGGCAGCGCGGGATCATCATTGCCGCGCATCCCGATGACATCGAATACGGTGCGGCCGCCGCGGTCGCGCGCTGGACCAGGCAGGGCAAGGACATTCGCTACGTGCTGGTCAGCAGTGGCGAGGCGGGCATCGCGGGGCTGCCGCCGGCCGAGTGCGGGCCGCTGCGGGAGGACGAGGAGCGAGCCTCGGCCAAGATCGTCGGCGTCAGCGAGGTGGAATTCCTCGGGCACCCGGACGGGCGGATCGAGGAATCTCTGGCCCTGCGCCGGGATCTGGCCGCCGCCATCCGCCGCCACCGCCCGGACATGGTGGTGCTGTTCAACTTCGGCGACACCTGGGCCCGCGGCTACGCCAACTCCGCCGACCACCGCGCCGTCGGCCGCGCCGCCCTGGACGCGGTGTCCGACGCCGGCAACGAATGGATCCACCCCGAGCTCGCCGAGCTGCCCGCCTGGTCGCCACGCTGGGCCGCCGTCTACGGCGTCCCGGACGGCAGCCACGGGCTGGACGTCACCGACACCTTCGAGACCGCCGTCGAATCCCTCACCGCCCACCGCCGCTACCTCGAGGCCCTCAGCCCCGACCCGGCCGAAATCCAGGCCCGCGCCGTCCTGGAAATGACCGCCGGCCCCAAGGAAGGCGTCCCCGGTGCCCACGCCCTGACCTTCGAGCTCTACCACTTCGCGGGCTGAGCGGCCGGGCCCGACGGCCGGTCCCAGCGCCGGGCGCGCTGGTGGTCGAGTGACACGGGCCACCACAGTTGGGTGAAGGTACCGGGGGCGTCGGTCGGGTGTGGCACCCTGGGGCCGTGCGAGTAGCGGTGGTGGCCGGGCCTGATCCGGGGCATGCGTTTCCGGCGATGGCGTTGTGTCAGCGGTTGCTGGCCGCGGGCGATGAGCCGGTGCTGTTCACCAGCCCGCGGTGGTTCGACGCGGCCCGGGAGGCCGGGATCGGGGTGCGGCGGCTGAAGGGCCTCGCACCCCGGGCCGAGGACGACGACAGTGACGCGGGCGCCAGGATTCATCAACGAGCCGCTCACATTTCGACCGAGATCCTGCCCGATCTGAGCGCCATGTTGCCGGAACTGGTGGTGTCGGACGTGCTCACCGTCGGGGGCGGGATGGCGGCGGAGCGGCTGCGGCTGCCCTGGGTGGAGCTGTCGCCGCACCCGCTGTACCTGCCGTCGAAGGGCTTGCCGCCCATCGGGAGTGGGCTCGCCGCGGGGGAGGGCATGCGCGGGCGCGCCCGGGACTCGGTCCTGCGCGGGCTGACGTCGCGGGCCATCCGGCGCGGGGAACTGCAACGCGAGCAGGCCCGCGCCAGTATCGGCCTGCCACCGGAGGACCCGGGCCCGACCGCCCGCCTGGTCGCCACCCTGCCCGCCCTCGAGGTGCCGCGCCCCGACTGGCCGGACAATGCGCACCTGGTCGGCCCGCTGCTCTGGGAGCCGACCGACCACATCCTGGATCTACCGCCCGGTGACGCCCCCCTGGTCATGGTCGCCCCCTCGACCGCCCAGACCGGTACGGCGGGCCTGGCCGACATCGCCCTCGAGGCGCTCGAAGGCGCAGGCGTCCGGGTCGTAGTCTCCATGCTCGACACCCCGCCCGCCGGTCTCCCGCCCTGGGCCACAGCCGGTTTGGGCCGCCAGGACGAGATCCTGCGCCACACCTCGGTCGTGATCGGCGGCGGCGGCCACGGCCTGCTCGCCAAATCCCTGCTGGCCGGTGTCCCCATCGTCACCGTCCCCGGCGGCGGCGACCAGTGGGAACTCGCCAATCGCGCCGCCCGCCAGGGCAGTTCGATCCTGGTCCGCCCCGTCACCCCCGAAGCCGTCCGGGACGCCGTCAAACGCATCCTCGACGACCCCGCCTACACCGCCGCCGCCCACTCCGCCGCCACCGGCATCACCGTGGTCACCGACCCGGTCGAAATCTGCCACGCCGCCGTCGAATCCCCACCCGCCGCCTGACTTTCGCTCGCGACGCAGGTTGGTAGTACACCGCGAGGCGGTTGTCGGAGGCGATGGGCGGCCGCGGCTGGGTTTGGCCCGGGTGCGGGGCGGTGGCGTAGGCTCGCGGCCGTGCGGTTGACGGAGTTCCAGGAGCTGTTGCATACCGAGTTCGGGACGGCGCGGGGAGACGTGCTGCTGACCGATCATGTACTGCCGTCCATGGGGCGGACCGGAGCCCAGGCCATCGAGGCGGGGGTGGATCCCCGCGACGTGTGGCGGGCGCTGTGCGCGGAATTCGATGTGCCGAAGTCGCGATGGTGAGCAGATCCGCGTGAGGCTGCGGCTACCGCCGCGCGTGGCGGAGCTGCTCGGGCCGAACCCAGTGTGGTCGGACGATCACGAGGGGCGCAGTGGCGGGGTCGTCCGGGCCGATGGAACGTACTGGGTCAAGCGTGGTGCGGTCGCGGTGGCGGGGTTTCCGCGGTATCGGTGGCTGCGGGAGCGGTCGATGGCGGTGCCGGAGATCGCGGTTTTCGAGGACGACATGCTGGTGCTCGTCGATGCGGGAGTGCCGAGTGTGGCCTCGGCGCAGCCGGATTCGCCGGGCGTGTTGATGGGCGAGACGTTGCGGCGGTTGCACGCGCTGCCGGTGGCGGGCTGTCCGTTCGACGGCCGGCTCGACATCACCCTGGCGGAGGCGTCTCGGCGGGTTGCCGAAGGTCTGGTCGACGTCGACGATTTCGATGCGGACAATCTCGGGCGGACGGCAGCGCAGATGTACGCACAGCTGGTCGCCGAACGGCCCGAAGCCGAGGATCTCGTTGTGGCGCATGGTGATTACACGCCGCCGAATGTGCTGGCGGGCGGGATTCTCATCGATGTGGGACGGCTGGGGGGTCGCGGACCGCTACCGCGATCTGGCGTTGGCCGCACGGGATCTCGGCGATGATTTCGGCGCCGGCGAGGTGGAGGCCTTCTTCGCCGCCTACGGCCTGCCCGATCCCGATCCCGATCCCGATCCCGATCCGGCGCGGCTGGCCTACTACCGCCTGCTCGACGAATTGTTCTGAGCCGCAGCGGGTTCGCCTACTCCGCCTGCGTCTTCTTCGCGTAGTGCCGGGTGGCCTTGGCGCGGTTGCCGCAGGCCGCCATGGAATGCCAGCGGCGGGTGCCGTTCTTCGAGGTGTCCAGGAAGTACAGGATGCACTGCGGGTGCGCGCACTGCTTGATGCGGTTCGGGGTGCTCGCCAGCAGGTGGAGCAGGTTGTCGGCGGCGAGCCAGCCGGGTAGCCAGGCCGGATCGGCGACCTCGGGGAGCGCGGCCGGGCCGTCCGGGGTGAGGGCGCGGCGGATGCGGCCGTGCGCCAGGACGGTATTGAGGTCGTCGGCGGTCTCGCCGCGTACCGCGCGCAGGATCGCTTCCCGGGTCGTCACGAGCGTGTGCAGCGTCGCCTCGTCGGCGGGCAGGTCGAGGTCGTTGTCGGCCAGCCACTTGCTCAGCCCGGACACGCCGGTGAGCAGGTCCTGAGGTCCCGTCGCCGCGATCCAGCGGGTGTTGAGCAGGTCCAGGGCGAGCGGTTCACCGAGGTGGGGGCGTGGTTCTGGCACGCCTGAGGGTAACCGCCGTAGTGCGCGCATCGGCCCGACGACTCCTTTCTAACCAGCAAAATCAACTATAGGGGTTGACGGCAGGCGTTCGCCGCCGCTAGCTTCTAACCTGTCAAACGAACTATGATGGTTAAAACTTCCTAAGGGGTTCCCATGACCGCACCTGTTCTCGCCACCGGGCACATCGGCCTCAATGTCACCGACCTCGACCGCTCGGTGGACTTCTACCGCGGCGCCCTCGGTTTCGAACAGCTCGGCGCCGGCGGCGAGGGCGCCCAGCGCTTCGCCTTCCTCGGCCGCGACGGCAAACTCCAGGTGACCCTCTGGCAGCAGAGTGACGGCGAGTTCTCCGCCGAAACCCCCGGCCTGCACCATCTCTCGTTCCAGGTGGACACCATCGACCAGGTTCGGGAGGTGGAATCCGTCCTGAAGGCCCTGAATGTCGCCTTCGCCCACGACGGCGTGGTCGCCCATGGTGAGGGCGCCTCGTCCGGCGGCATCTTCTTCATCGACCCCGACGGCATCCGCCTCGAGATCTATGCCCCCTCCGGCGCCGATCACGCCCCGGCCCCCTCCGGCGCCGCCCCCACCTGCGGCTTCTTCTGATCCGGAATGCCGCCACCAGCACCAGAATTCACCCGAGAAGACCGGTCACCTCCGCAGGCGGCCCGATGGGAGCTCACATGAACGCCGTCTCGACACGCGATGCGCAGCACGGCGGCAAGGCGTCGGCCACAGATGAGCCCGGCACGCAGGCCTCCGAGCCCGGATCGGCCACCGACACGGTGACTGCCCGTGGCGCCATGCCGAAGGGCGGTGCCGTGGCGGCGAGCGGGATCGGCTATCACCCTGGGGAATTGGCCGTGCAGCGGCGTATGGGGCAGGAAGATATTGCTCAGCGGGTCGGGCGGATGATTCGCGCTGATATTCCGGCTGCGGCTGCGGAATTCCTGGCGGAGCAGCCGATGATCGTGGTGGCTGCTGCCGATGACGGTGGTCGGATGTGGGCGGGCCAGTTGCTTGGGCCGCCCGGGTTCGTGTACGCCTCCGGGGAGCGGGCGATCGAGGTCGAGGCATTGCCGGTGGCCGGTGACCCGCTCGCCGAATCGCTGCGCGGCGCACGGCATGTCGGCATGATCGCGTTGCAGCCGCAATTGCGGCGCCGGATGCGCGTCAATGGCGTGATCGCACCCACCGCGACCGGGCTGCACGTCGATACCGAGCAGGTGTATTCGAACTGCCCGAAGTACATCTCCCGCCGCGGCATCGAGGAGTGGGCGACGGGCGGGGCTCCCACGATGCGCCGGACCAGCGCGCTGGACGAGTCTCAGCGGCAGCTCATCGCCCGCGCCGACGCGTTCTTCATCGCGTCCGCCGATATCGACGGCAATGCCGACGCGTCCCATCGCGGCGGCAATCCCGGCTTCCTGCAGGTGCTTTCCCCGACCCGCCTGCGCTGGCCCGACTACCGTGGCGACTCCATGTTCATGACCCTCGGCAATATCGCCGCCGACCCGCGCTGCGGCCTCCTGATTCCGGACTGGCGTACCGGCACCACCCTGCAACTCACCGGGACCGCCGAGATCACCTGGGAGGAAGCCGCTTTCACGGCCGGTGCCCAATGCGCCATCGACTTCACCCTCACCGACGTCGTCGAAATCACGAACGCCACACCCTTGCGCTGGAGCGAACCCGAGCTGTCCCCGGCCAACCCCTAGCCGATACCGTGCGCATCCGCCGTGCTGCCTGGCAACTCCGTCCTCGGTCATCGACTCCGCCTGCATCCAGCGGTCCTGCACCCATCCACCGCCTCACGCCGCGCACCGGCAAGGCGCCAAGCCCACCCGCACAGAATCGAAAGGTCTCCCTCATGCGTCCTCCGCTTCCTCCCTTCGACCTGGAATCCGCCAAACTCAAAGTCCGCGCTGCCGAAAACGCCTGGAACACGCGCGATCCCGAGACGGTCGCCCAGGCGTACACCGAGGACTCCGTCTGGCGTAACCGCGACGAATTCCTCACCGGCCGCGCCGAAATCGTCGATTTCCTGAAGCGCAAGTGGGCCAAGGAGAACGGCTACGCCCTGCGCAAGGACCTGTGGTCCTTCACCGAGAATCGCATCGCCGTCCGCTTCCAATACGAATGGCACGACGACGAGGGCCAGTGGCACCGCAGCTACGGCAACGAACTCTGGGAATTCGCTCCCGACGGCCGCATGTCCCGCCGCGAGGCCAGCATCAACGACGTCCCCATCGCCGAGTCCGACCGCCGCATCTTCGGCCCCCGCACCCCCGACGAGGACGCCCTGGGCTTCCCCCTTCGGTGACAACAAGATCAGGGAGCTCTCGCTGCGGGAATTCGGGCGAATTCCACCGTGAGAGCTCCCTGATCTTGATCTGCCGGTCAGGCGACCGCCGCGGGCTCGGGCGGGGCGAGGACCGGGGTCTCGGGGGTGGGGCGGGAGGCGCGGGTGTAGAGGGCGAAAACCGCTGCGGCTGAGACGATTCCGAAGATGCCCGCAGTGAGCGTCGCCGAGTTCAGGCCGTTCACGAAGCCGTGAGTCATCGGATGCGCATCGCTCGTGTTGCGGAAGACGGTGCCCAGCACCGCGACACCCAGTGCCAGGCCCAGCTGCCGCGCGGTGTTGATCGCACCGGCGGCGGTGCCGCTCTGACGCGGCGGGACCGCCGCCATGCCTACCGCTATCAGCGGCGGAGCCATCACGCCCACGCCGACACCGATCACCAGGAAGCCGGGAATGGCGGCGGTCCAGGAGGATCCGGAGTCGATGAGGGTCAGCAGAGAGCTGCCCGCGCCGATCGCCAGCAGGCCGCCGCCGATCGTCCACTTCGGAGCCACCTCGTGCAGGAACCGGCCGAAGATGCCCGAGGTCAGGAAGGCGCACACCGACATCGGCAGCATCGACAACCCGGCCCGCAGCGGGGTCAGGTGCAGGTACTGCTGCAGCCACAGCGACACCAGCGGGCTGGACGCGAAGGCGGCGAAGCTCATGCCGACCGCGGCGATCAGCGTTGCGGTGAAGCCCGCGCTGCGCAGCAGGGGCAGCGGCAACATCGGTGCCGCACTGCGGGATTCGAGCACGATGAACGCGATCAGCGAGAACGCGCCGGCGATCAGTGCCACCGCCGCCCCGCGATCACCCCAGCCGTGCTCGCCGCCCCGGATGATGCCGTAGGTGACGGCTGTCGCCGCGACGGTGAAGCTCAGCATCCCGCCGATATCGATGCGCCGGTCCGCGTGCCGCGGCGACGGCCCGAACGCCAAGGCGGACAACACGATCGCGATCGCGGCGATCGGCAGGTTGACGAAGAAGATCCACCGCCACGACAGCAGATCGGTCAGCACGCCGCCCAGCACCACGCCGATACCGGCCGCCGCACCCGACACCGCGCCCCACGCGCTGAAGGCGATGCCGCGATCACGACCGGTGTACGTGGCGTGCAGCAGCGACAGCGTGGTGGCCAGCATGGCCGCGCCGCCGATGCCCTGCGCCGCGCGTGCCGCCACCAGCACGCCCGCCGACCCGGCGACACCGCAGGCCAGGCTGGCGGCCGCGAACAGGGCCAGGCCGATCAGATAGGTGGGTTTCGCGCCGAACCGGTCGGCGAGCGAGCCGAGCATGAGCAGCAGTGCGGCCAGCGCCAGCGCGTAGCCGTCGATGACCCATTGCAGCCCGGACAGGCCGGTGCCCAGGTCGGCGGCGATGTCCGGCAGCGCGACATTCACGATGGTGACGTCGATGAGCAGCATCAGTGAGCCCAGGCACGCGGCGAAGAGGGGCAACCACTTCCGCATGAGAACCTCCAGAGAACGAACGATTTCGTCTCCAAGCATGAGATAGTCGCTTGGATCCACCTAGCTATCAGCGTCGATGCGGTAGATTCCTCCTATGTTCGAGGAAGAGCTGGATGATTCCTCCGTCCTGGACGTGCTCGACAAACAGATCGTGCACGGTCTGGTCACCGATGCGCGCATCCCGTTCGCACGGCTGGGGGCGATCCTCGGCGTCTCCGAGCAGACGGTGGCGCGGCGGTATCGGTCACTGCGCTCGCGCGGCATGATTCATGTGGCGGGCCAGGTGAACACGGTGCCGCTGGGGCAGCCGCGCTGGGTCATGCGCATCACCTCGACGCCCGCCAAGGCCGTCGCCCTGGCCGAATCTCTCGCGCGGGTACCGGAATTGAGCTGGGTATCACTGCTGACCAGTGGTTTCGAGATCATGTGCGCGGGCCGCACGCGGTCGATCGAGCGGCGGGACGAGTTGCTGCTGCGCGTGATTCCGCGCGCCAGTTCGGTGGTCGGGCTGACGGTGCACGAGGTGATGCGGCAGTTTCCGTTCCCCGAGGAGTGGCCCCGCTACGACCGGTTCTTCACCGCGGAGCAGCTGCGCGAACTCGGCCCGCGGCCGCCGATGTGGGAGCCCGTGGGTCCGGAAACCCAGGTCACGCTGTCGCGCGAGGACGAGGCGATGATGGCCATCCTGGCTCGGGACGGGCGCGCGCCCTACGCGCGGCTGGCGGCCGCCACCGGCTGGAGCGCGACCCGGGTGGCCCGGCGGATGAGCGAGCTCATCGAGTCCGGCGTGCTCTACTTCGACCTCGACTTCGCTTTGCAGCTCATGGGTTACACGTGTCGCGCGGTGCTGTGGATGCGGGTGGATCCGGCGCGGCTGGAGGAGGTGGGCAAGGCCATCTCGGAGCATTCGGAGGTCGCCTACCTGGCGGCGATCACCGGGCCGGCCAATCTGACCGCGTCGCTGGTCTGCCGGGACAATGCCCATCTGTACCGCTACGTGACCGAACGGCTCGGTGCGTTGCCCGGCATCCGGGATATCGAGGTGACGACGGCGTTGCGGGTGTTCAAACAGTCGCAGACGCTGGTCGACGCGCAGAAACTCGCGGTGCTGCCCTGATTGCCGAATGCTTGCCACCAGGTGTTTCGCGTGTCGCCCAGCGCGTCGCTTGCATCGAACATCTGTTCGTCTAAGCTCGTCGTCGGAACTTGTCGGTGCCGCCCTCTAACGTGGGCGCCAACCACAGCATGAGACACACCCGTTGAGAAGGGGATCAGACGATGGCACCACAGGCTTTCGATCGTGACAAGGCGCTCGAGCTCGCGCTCGCGCAGGTGGAGAAGAGCTTCGGCAAGGGCGCGGTCATGCGTCTGGGCGAAGAGGCGCGTCAGCCCATTTCGGTGATTCCGACCGGCTCCATCGCGCTGGATGTGGCGCTGGGCCTGGGTGGCCTGCCGCGCGGCCGCATCGTCGAGATCTACGGTCCGGAATCCTCGGGTAAGACCACCGTCGCCCTGCACGCGGTCGCCAACGCGCAGGCCGCCGGCGGTGTCGCCGCCTTCATCGACGCCGAGCACGCGCTGGATCCCGACTACGCCCGCAAGCTGGGTGTCGACACCGACGCGCTGCTGGTCTCCCAGCCGGACACCGGTGAGCAGGCCCTCGAAATCGCCGACATGCTGGTGCGTTCCGGCGCCATCGACATCATCGTCATCGACTCCGTCGCCGCCCTGGTGCCGCGCGCCGAGATCGAGGGCGAGATGGGTGACAGCCACGTCGGTCTGCAGGCCCGCCTGATGAGCCAGGCGCTGCGCAAGATGACCAGCGCGCTCAACAACTCCGGCACCACCGCCATCTTCATCAACCAGCTGCGCGAGAAGATCGGCGTCATGTTCGGCTCCCCCGAGACCACCACCGGTGGTAAGGCGCTGAAGTTCTACGCCTCGGTCCGCCTGGACGTCCGCCGTATCGAGACCCTCAAGGACGGTTCGGACGCGGTCGGTAACCGCACCCGCGTGAAGGTCGTCAAGAACAAGGTGAGCCCGCCGTTCAAGCAGGCCGAGTTCGACATCCTCTACGGCATCGGCATCTCCAAGGAAGGCTCGATCATCGACATGGGTGTCGATCAGGGCTTCATCCGCAAGTCCGGCTCCTGGTACACCTACGAGGGCGACCAGCTCGGCCAGGGCAAGGAGAACGCCCGCAAGTTCCTCCTCGAGAACACCGATGTCCGCGACGAGATCGAGAAGAAGATCAAGGAGAAGCTCGGCATCGGCGCGGACGTCACCGCCGAAGAGGCCCCCGCCGACTTCTGATCCATGACCCCTCGGGAACCCGAAGGGCCCCGGCCTGATTCGCCGGGGCCCGCTCGCCTGGACGCGGTGGAACGCCTCCGCCGCCAACTGGAGTCCTCCGCCGCCCGAGCCGCCGGCCGCGCGTCCCGCCCCACCGCTCCCAGGCCCCGAACCCCCGAGCCCGGCCACGACCTCTTCGGCTCCGCCGACCCCTACGCCGCCGGCGTCGGCACCTGGAACTACGGTCCATCCACCCCCGCCGCGTCCTATCACCCTGTCCCCGAAGACAATTCGCCGGACACCGATCACTCCACCTGGCGCACCACCGGCGACGCGACCACCCCCGCCGAACCGCCCCCATCGCACCGACCGGAGCTCTCCGGCGCGTCGAACCGCCCAACCGCAGAACCGATCTCGACGGTTGTCGAGCCCAAGGATGCCGGTCGATCGCAGACGGCCGAAGCGGCCGAGAGCGCGATCGCGCCGTGGCAGCAGCGGGGGTCGGTTGCCCAAGGTGACCTAGCGATCGAGGGCCCGAGCAACGGGTTCTCTTCGGCCGCAACTGTTTCGGATCATGCGGTGACCGGGCCGATCGCACCCCCGGCCAGCCGGGACACCACCGGGGCCGAATCGGCCGAGGCGAATGCCGCTGATTCCGCACGTCTCGGTCGGGCGGCGAATGGCGGGGCTCGATCAAACGAGCTCGACGGCGGGTCGGACTCCCGCCAGCGCCCGCTCGGTGACTGCGCGGCCGCGACTGTGGGGGTTGCCGGTGGTACGGCCCAGAACTCGGTCGGCGGTGCTCCGAGAGACAGGCTGGCGGCCGCGCGGGCAGCGTTGGCCGAGGCGAATGCGGTCGTGGCTGCGAAAGCGGCAGCGAGCGGGGCGAGTACGGAGAAGCACGGTCGTCGAAATACTCGCGGGTCCGGCTCAACTTCGGTCGAGCGGGTGTCTACGGACTCCTACGGCGAGTTGGGTGAGTTGAATGAGCTCTCGAGGCGGGGGGACGCGGTAGGCGGCGCGGGTCGTGGAGCAGATTTCTCGGAACGAAGTGGCGCGCAATCGGATCGGCGAGGTCGTCGGGCCCGGCGGCGACGTGGCGGGGACGAGTCGACCGGCGGGGACGAGCCGAGACGTGGAGATGAGTCAAGGGGTGGGGACGACGGCGGTCGTGGTAATTCGGCCGATGTCGGTTCGGAAGTCTCGGCTGATCGGGGGGAGGAGTTCGGTCGGGGTGGGCGGCGGCGTGGACGTGGTCGTGGGCGTTCGGAATCCGGAGGGGAGCCGGCGGGATCGGTCGGTGCCGGGGGGACCGAGGCACAGGCGAAGGACGTGTGTCTTCGGTTGCTGACCGATCGGGCCCGGAGCCGGGCCGAGTTGGCGGATCGGTTGGCGGATCGGGGTTTCACTGCTGCCGTGGCGAAGCGGGTGCTGGATCGGCTGACCGAGGTCGGGCTGATCGATGATGCGGCGTTCGCGCAGCAGTGGGTGCGGTCACGGCACACCTACTCTGGTAGGGGCAAGAAGGTTCTCGCCGAGGAATTGCGGCGCAAGGGCATTGCGCCGGAGGACGCCGAACCGGCGCTCGAGTCGGTGACCGCGGAGGACGAGAATACCCGCGCCGGAGAGCTGGTGCGGCGGAAATTGACCACGCTGTCCCCGGACCTGGACCGCGACAAGGCGATCAGTCGCCTGGTCGCCATGCTCGCGCGCCGCGGCTACACTCCGGGCACAGCCTACGAGGTGGTGACAGGCGAACTCGCCGCGCTCGCGACCCGACGCGCCCAGGAACAGCCATCCGATACCCGGACACCGCCCGCGCCCGCTCCGTCCGCCCCTGCAGCGCGTGCGAAGCCCACCGCATCCCGCCGCGAATTCGCCGCTGACGACACCGATTCCGCGGCCGAATTGGTCCGTACCAAGCTCCGTACCTTGTCGCCCGGACTCGACCGCGACACGGCCACCCGCCGGCTGGTCGGCCTGCTGGCGCGTCGCGGCTACAGTCCCGCCACCGCGTATCAGGTGGTGGCGGCGGAGCTTGCAGCGTTGGGCGCACTTCACATGAGCGAGCGGATCGACGCTCATCGTGAGCAGAACTCCGACAGCCAGGACGAGAACAACTCCGACCATATGGCCTCATCGCCGATGCGTCGCGCGAAGGCCGGGCCGCGCGGCAGGACCGTGCTGGGCGGTCGCGCCCTCGGTGAAAGCGACTCCGAAGAGTCGGCGTCAGAGACCGACTCGCCGGAAGACGAGCAGGATCGTGCCGCCGAACTGGTGCGCGCCAAACTCCGCACCCTGCCCCGAGGCTTGGACCGCGACAAAGCCATCCGCCGTCTGGTCGGTCTCCTGGCCCGCCGCGGTTTCAGCCAATCCACCGCCTACTCGGTGGTGAAATCCGAACTGGCCGCCAATGGATTCGATGCCTGACTGCGCTTTTGGCTCGATCTGAGAACTCGGCGTCTATCCCGACCACTTGATGACCAGGGTGATCACCGCGGCCACCACGGCGAGGGTGAGGGCGGCGGCGCCCCATAGGACGCCGTGGCGTGCCCATGGCCGGTTGTGGTCGAGGGAGAATCGGCCCGGCCCGGCGATCGCCAGCGTCAGCGCGGCCACGGCGAACAGCAGGGCACTCTCGTAGCCCATCAGCCCGTGATGCCAGTTCACATTCATCGCATTGATCATGGTGCCGATGGCGATCGCCGCCGCGAGCGGCGTGAACAGCCCGAGGAACAGCAGCGCGCCGCCGGTGAATTCACACAGCCCCGCCAGCGTGCCGAACACCTTGCCAGGGTGATACCCGAGCTTCTCGAACCCCGCGGTGGTCTGGTGCCAGCCCTCGCCATTGAACCAGCCGAACAGTTTCTGGCTGCCGTGCACGAACAACAACCCGCCGAAGAACACACGTAACACCAGCAGCCCCACATCGACCCCAATGGAATCGATATTCTTGCCCGGATCCTTCTTGACGTTGCTATCGGTGACGTTGGTGGTCATGACGTCCCACTTCGTGTGATGAAGCCGGTTGATGAAACAACGTGTCTTCCCGTCCCACCGAGGAATACGCGCCGGCCCCCGAGTCGGTTCAATCGCCCGCATGAGCGAGTTCCGAGCCGAATTGACAGCCCCGTACTCACGTCCTCACACGTGTGGTCACTGTGACCTGAAACCACCATTGACCCACTCGGTGAATACAGCGAAGTCCTTGCGCCGCAGCCCTGTCCGAGGGTCCACGCGGTACAGGAGAGCCGATCTGCCGTGCTGCGCCGACACCCACTCCCGGTCGTGGTCCCGAATCTCGTCGTCGACCCAGATGAAAGGCCGTCCCGCCGCCCACTCGACCACCGTCCGCGTCTTCCAGTGCAGTCCGAACCACTCGTCGACCTGCTCATCCGCCCGTTCCGGCCATTCCACCACCGCCAGGTCCGGCAATCCCAGCAGCGGACCGACGACCCGGTTGGCCTCGTGCGTCCACGTCGTCGCCCACACCAATTCGCAGGGGAGTGCGGACAGCAGCGGCCCGAGTGCCGGATCGAGTCGTGTCACCAGCGGGTTGGTCCCGTCCTGCCCGGTCGGTGCGTCATTCCCGGGCGGTCCGCCGAACGGCAGTAGTGGTCCGTCGATGTCGAGAAAGAGGATTGGGTAATGCGGCACGACTACAGATATGAGGGGTATACGAGGGCGAAAACAACTGGATTCGGGATCGCATCACGCTCGAGCCGTACGTACTGGCTTCAGTGCAGGACGCCGCCTGGGCGGCGGGTGGAGAGGGCGCGGCGGGTGTGGCGGTGGTTGGTGTGGCGGAGGGTGCGGGGGGTGGCCATGTGGGGTGCGGATGGGCGGGGCGGTTTGTCGCGGCGGGAGGCCAGGAGGCGGCCTGCGGCCTCGTGGATGGCGAGCGCGCCGATGACGGCGGCGAAGGCGGTGAGGCCGGCGAGGAGGGGGGTGACGATGGTGGTCAGGAACAGCCCGAAGACGAATTCTCTTCGAGCGCTGTCGTCTTCGTTCATGAAGACCAGTATGCGAGCTGGATGGAGCAATTGTCCCGGGGTCGGCTGAGCATTCCCGGAACGCCCGGTCCCGGTTCGGCAGTCACGGCTCCCGAACCGGGGTCCGAGGTCAGCTCCCCGACCACGCGTCGCCGATCACACGCCGGATGCGGACTGGTCCCCCATGACGACATCCATGCCCGGGGGAGGGGTGACGGCGCCCGCTGCGAGCACGGCCCGGGAGCCGCGCTTGCGGGTGCGCAGCCACTTCTCCACGCGGGTGGCGATCACGGTCAGCGCGTAGTTGATGACGATCATGATGATGGCCACCACGATCAGCGACGGGATCGGATTCTTTTCCGCCGCACCGAGCTGCGTGCCTCTGCGCACGATTTCCAGATAGGTGATCTGGTAGGCCAGCGCGGAGTCCTTCAGCGCCACCACCATCTGCGAGATGAGCGCCGGCAGCATGGCGGTGACGGCCTGCGGCAGCAGAATCGTCACCATCACCTGGGTTTTGCGCATGCCCAGGGCGACGGCGGCCTCGGTCTGTCCCCGGGGCAGCGCCCGGATACCCGAGCGCACGATCTCGGCGATGACCGATCCGTTGTAGATGGTCAGCGCCGCCACTGCGGCCGCGAGCGCCAGCTGGTCGGAGGGGAAGACGTTCTGCTGGGCGAACAGGGTGAACAGGAACAGCATCAGGATCAGCACAGGAATGGCCCGCGAGATCTCCACCACCACACCGGCGAACCAGCGCACCGCGCGATGGTCCGACAGTCGCAGAATGCCGAACACCATTCCGAGGACCAGCGCCAGCACGATCGACAGCGCCGCCGCCTCGAGTGTGCCGCGCAGACCCGGCAGGAGGTAGGTGCGCCAGGTATCGCCCTCGGTGAAGGGCTTCCACTTGTCGGCGGTGAACTGCCCCTTGTCGGCCAGCCCGTGATAGACGAACCAGACCGCCGCCGCCGCGGCCGCGATGACGACGACCGAGTAGACGCGGTAGCGCAGGCGCGCGCGGGGTCCCGGCGCGTCGTAGAGCACGGACGTGGTCATCGCGCCACCTCGAATCGCTTGGCCAGCCAACCGAAGAACAGACCGGTCGGCAATGTCAGGATCACGAACCCGAGCGCGAAGATGGCGCCGACACTCAGCGGCGCCGCCTCGTTCTCGTTCATCTCCGACATGAGCAGCGCGGCCTCACCGACGCCGATGGCCGAGGCAATGGTCGAATTCTTGGTCAGGGCGATGAACACACTGCCCAGCGGTGCGATGACCGCCCGGAACGCCTGCGGCAGCACCACGAGCCGCAGATTCTGCCCGAAGGTGAGTCCTAGCGAGCGCCCCGCCTCCGACTGCCCGAACGGCACCGTATTGATACCCGCCCGCAGCGACTCACACACGAAAGCCGCTGTGTAGACGCTCAATCCGACGATGGCGAAGCGAAAACTGTTCTCCGCGATGCTGTTCGGCCCCTCGGAAGCCAGCCGCCACCCGAGGGTCTGGTACAGGCCCAGCGAGCAGAAGACGATGATCAGCGTGAGCGGCGTATTGCGAATGATGTTGACGTACAGCGCGCCGATCCAGCGTGCGATCGGAATCGGCGACACCCGCATGGCCGCCACGATGGTGCCGAGAATCAGCGCGAAGAACGCCGAATACAGCGTCAGTTTGATCGTCACCCAGAACGCGTCGAGCAGTTTGGTGTGATAGTTGGAGATCAAGTCGAACACGACTGCCCCATTCCTCCGATCGGAAGACGAAGCACGCCGGGTGATTTCGCGAGACGTGAAATCACCTGGCGCGCCCGCGAATCAGTACCGGTCGACCTTGGGCGGCTCCGGGATCTGGAAGCCGGTGCTGCCGAATTCCTTCTCGAGCGCCACCTTCCACGCGCCGGAGGTGATCATGGCGTCGATGGCGTCGTTGATCTTGCCGCGCGATTCGGTGTCGCCCTTCTTCACGCCGATGCCGTAGTTCTCGACGGAGAAGGTCTTGCCGACCACCTTCAGCGCGCCCGGCGACTGCGCCGCGTAACCGCGCAGGATGATGTCATCGGTGGTGACCGCGTCCACCGCGCCCGACTTCAGCGCCTCCACGCACAGCGAGTAGGTGTCGTACTCCTGCAGCTGAACTTCCTTGGCGTACTTGTCCTTCACGTTCTGCGCCGGGGTGGAGCCCTTGACCGAGCACAGCTTCTTGTTGCCGGTCAGCGATTCCGGCCCGGTGACGTCGGTGTTGTCCGACCGCACCAGCAGCGACTGCCCGGTCACGAAGTACGGGCCCGCGAAGTCGACCTTCTGCTTGCGGGCGTCGGTGATGGAGTAGGTGGCGACGATGAAGTCGACCTGCCCGTTCTGGATCAGCGTCTCGCGCTGCGCCGACGGCGATTCCTTGAAGGTGATGTTCTCCGGCTTCACGCCCATCTTGTCGGCCACGTACTTGGCGACGTCGACGTCGAAACCGCTGTAGCTGCCGTCCTTGTTGAGCAGTCCCAGGCCCGGCTGGTCGAACTTGATGCCGATGGTGAGTTTGCCGTCGGCCGCGTGCTGGCTGGCGGTCTTGTTGCTGCCGCCGCCGCATGCGGTGACGGCGAGCGCCAGGGCAGCCACTCCGGCGGCGATCCGGATTGCGTGGTTGATCCTCATCGAACGTCCTGTTCTCTCGTGGAGTGCGGGAGTGTTCCCTAGTGGAGCGGAGTCAGTGGGAGAGGATCTTGCCCAGGAAGTCCCTGGCGCGATCCGATTTCGGTGCGGTGAAGAAGGATTCGGGCTCGGTGTCCTCGACGATCTGGCCGTCGGCCATGAACAGCACCCGATTGCCCGCGCGCCGCGCGAAGCCCATCTCGTGGGTGACGACGAGCATGGTCATGCCGTCCTTGGCCAGCCCGACCATGACCTCGAGCACCTCGGACACCATCTCCGGGTCGAGCGCGGAGGTCGGCTCGTCGAACAGCATCACCTTGGGGTTCATGGCCAGCGCCCGCGCGATGGCCACGCGCTGCTGCTGACCGCCCGACAGCTGCGCCGGATACTTGTCGGCCTGATTGGCGATGCCGACCCGGTCGAGCAGTTCCAGTGCCCGGGCGCGCGCCTGGGTCTTGTCGACGCGCCGCACCTTCACCGGCGCCAGCATCACGTTCTCGAGAATCGTCTTGTGCGCGAATAGATTGAACTGCTGGAACACCATCCCCACATCGGCGCGCAGCTTCGCGAGGGCCTTGCCCTCGTCGGGCAGTTTCACGCCGTCGACGGCGATCTCACCGGAGTCGATGGTCTCGAGCCGGTTGATGGTTCGGCACAGGGTCGACTTGCCGGAGCCGGAGGGCCCCACCACGATCACGACCTGCCCTTTGGGCACTTCGAGATTGATGTCACGCAACACGTGCAGCGAGCCGAAGTGCTTGTCCACATTCCGCATCGAGATCATCGGCGCGGGAGTGCTGATGGAATCGGCCACGTCGGTCATGACCAGTGACCCTAATCATGTCCTGCCCGAAATGCTCGTCTTTGCCAGGGCGGCTCGAACTGTGGCAGGACCCGACACCCCCGCGTAACCAGCGATTGATGCTGCTGAGACCACCATCGCCCGGTCGGACGATGATTCGCCGACAATTCCACGACCATCCGTCCGGGCGTACACCCGGCCGCCGCGATCCCCGGGTCACCCGGCACGGACGGGGTTTATGGCCTGCGCCGGGCACCTATTACCCTGGTTGGGTGAATTCCCCGGCCCGGACCTACGAGGTACGCACTTACGGCTGCCAGATGAACGTGCACGACTCCGAGCGCCTCTCGGGTCTGCTCGAGGACGCCGGTTACGTCAAGGCCGCGGCCGGTGATACCGCTGACCTGGTCGTCTTCAATACCTGCGCGGTGCGCGAGAACGCCGACAACAAGCTGTACGGCACCCTCGGACACCTCGCGCCCATCAAGGCCGACCGCCCGGGCATGCAGATCGCCGTCGGCGGCTGCCTGGCGCAGAAGGACCGCGACACCGTGGTCAAGAAGGCGCCCTGGGTGGATGTGGTGTTCGGGACCCACAACATCGGCTCGCTGCCGGTGCTGCTGGAGCGGGCCCGCCACAACGAGCAGGCTCAGGTCGAGATCATCGAATCGCTGGAGGCGTTCCCGTCGACGCTGCCCGCCAAGCGCGAGTCGGCGTACGCGGGCTGGGTGTCGATCTCGGTGGGCTGCAACAACACCTGCACGTTCTGCATCGTTCCGGCGTTGCGCGGCAAGGAGGTCGACCGGCGTCCGGGCGACGTGCTCGCCGAGGTGCAGGCGCTGGTCGAGCAGGGCGTGCTCGAGGTGACGCTGCTGGGTCAGAACGTCAACTCCTACGGCGTCTCCTTCGCCGATCCGGAGGAGCCGCGCGACCGTGGCGCCTTCGCGAAGCTGCTGCGCGCCACCGGAAATATCGAGGGTCTCGAGCGGGTGCGGTTCACCTCCCCGCACCCGGCCGAGTTCACCGACGACGTCATCGAGGCCATGGCCGAGACGCCGAATGTCTGCCCGCAGCTGCACATGCCGCTGCAGTCCGGTTCGGACCGCGTGCTCAAGGCCATGCGCCGCTCGTACCGCAGCGCCAAGTTCCTCGGCATCATCGAGAAGGTGCGCGCGGCCATGCCGCACGCCGCCATCACCACCGACATCATCGTCGGCTTCCCGGGCGAGACCGAGGAGGACTTCCAGGCCACCCTGGATGTGGTGCGGCAGGCGCGTTTCACCAGCGCCTTCACCTTCCAGTACTCCATCCGGCCCGGCACGCCCGCGGCGACCATGCCCGATCAGCTGCCGAAGGAGGTCGTGCAGGAACGGTACGACCGGCTCATCGCGCTGCAGGAGCAGATTTCGCTGGAGGGCAATCAGGCGCTGATCGGCTCGAGCGTCGAGCTGCTGGTCGCCGAGGGCGCGGGCAAGAAGAACGACAAGACCGCGCGCATGTCCGGTCGCGCCCGCGACGGCCGGCTCGTGCACTTCCGCCCGCCGGTGGATCCGGCTCCCGGCAACGAGATTCGGCCCGGCGATGTGATCACCGTCGATGTCACCGGTGCGGCACCGCACTACCTGATCGCCGACGGCGAGGTGCTGACGCACCGCCGCACCCGTGCCGGGGACGCGCACGAGCGTGGCGTCACCCCCAAGACCGCGCCGATCGGCGTCGGCCTGGGTCTGCCGAGCATCGGCGCGCCGGTCGTGGTGGAGACCGCGGCCGCGGGCTGCGGCCCGGCCTGCGGCGAGTAGTCCGGCCCGCGGCTACCTGGCCGGTCGGCGCCACCTCGGGCGGCGAATGGTGGGGTCGCTGTCAACTACACAGCGTCATAGGGCAGGATCGCTGGGGTACGTGCGAGGGATCGACCTGTCACGGGTACTCCTCGCACACCGCCTGACCACATCCCCGGCGCGGGAGCGCTAGCCGTCAGCAAGGATCTCGAGTGGTATGACCGAGCAGCAGCCCACCGGCCCGGACGAGCCTAGTGACCGGCCGGAGCATCCGGAAGACGAAGCAGCACAATCGGAACCGGCGTCGGAACCGACGCCCGAGGCGAACGAGGAGAGCATGCAGGCCGCCGAGAACAGTCAGGACTTCGAGCAGTTCCGCGCGGACCTCGAGGCCGTCGAACGCAAGATCGCCGGCGAGATCGACCCGGGCATGCGCGCCATGGTCGTGGCCGGTTCGGTGTTCGTGCTGCTCGCCTCGCTGGTGCTGCCGCACGCGGGCAAGACCCGCGGCTTCGACGTGCTGCTGTACGACACGGTCGCCCAGGCCGACCACATCGGCCTGCCCTCGCGGGTCTTCGTCTGGTTCGTCGTGGTGTTCGGCATCGGGTTCTCGGTGCTGGCGCTCATTACCCGCCGCTGGCTGCTGGCCTGGATCGCGGTCGCGGGGTCGGCCATCGGCAGCGTGTTCGGCGTGCTGTCCATCTGGCACCGCCAGACCCCGGGCCTCGGCAACTACCACGGTGCGGGCCCGGGCATCGGCCTGATCGTGGCCACCATCGCCATCGTCGTGCTGACCTTCCACTGGGTCCGGGTGGTGTGGGCGCGCACCTCCGTGCAGCTGGCCGCCGAGGAACAGCGCCGCCTGGCCGAGGCCAAGGCCGAGGAACAGCAGCGCCGCCGGCTCTTCGGCGAGGACTGAGCAATCGATCCGGGCCCGGTGGCAACCGAATGCGGTTGCCACCGGGCCTTTTTCGTACCGCGGGCGAGGTCAGGCGGCGGCGCGGTCGGGGCGGTAGGCGAGGCCGGCGACCATGGCCGCCAGGCCCGCCGCCACCATGTACAGCCAGCCCGCGCGGAACTCGGTCATGGTGCGGTGGGCGGCGTCGCCGAGGATGGCGGTCAGAATGGCGACGCCGAGGGCGGAACTGGTCTGGCGGGCCATCATCAGGGTCCCGGAGCCGAGCGAGATCTGGTCGGCGGGCAGCAGGGTCGAGGCGCCGAACAGCGGCGGTTGCAGCAGCGCGGTGCTGGCCCCGGCCAGGATCGCGCCCGGAACCATCACCACCGCATAGGAATTCGAGAAGCCGCTGGCCAGCACCCACCAGGCGCAGCCCAGTGCGATGGCCGCCCCGCCCAGCGCCGCCGAGGCGCGCGCCCCGACCAGCGCGACGAAGCGGCCGGACAGCGGCGACAGCAGCAGGCAGCTGATCGGCATGGCCGCCACGCCCAGGCTGGCACGCAGGGTCGAATACCGCCATTCCTCGGTCATGAACAGCGTCGCCTCCAGGACCATGGCGGCGAAGGCCAGGTAGTAGCAGAAGACGCCGAGGGTGGCGGTGCGGAACAGGCGGTGCCGCAACACGATCGGGCTCACCACCGGGTCCGGGTGGCGGCGGACGTGGCCGACGAACAGGGCCGTCAGGGCGATACCGGCGACCAGGCAGCCCAGGGTGCCCGGGGCGGTGTAGCCCCAGTCGGTGGCCTGCACGAACACCGTGGTGAAGGCGGCGGTGGCCCCGAGGATCAGCGCCGCGCCCAGCAGGTCCAGCCGCCGGTTGGCGCGCTGCTGGATATCGGGCAGCACGCGCAGCCCGAAGGCGAAGGCCACCACCGTGAACGGCACGTTCAGCAGGAAGATCCAGCGCCAGCCGGCCTGCAGCAGCAGTCCGCCGATGACCGGGCCGCTCGCGCCGCCCGCCGCGGCGATCGCGGTCCAGATGCCCATGACCGTGGCGTGCTCGCGCTTCGGGAACACCGGCAGCACCAGGCCGAGCCCGGTCGGGATGAGCAGGGCCGCGGCCGCCGCCTGCAGCACGCGGGCCACGATCAGGACGGCCAGGTTCGGAGCAAGGCCGCAGGCGATGGACGCCAGCCCGAAAAGCGCTATGCCGAGCAGGAATCCGCGTTTGCGACCGGTGTCGTCGGCGAACCGGCCGGCCGGAACCAGCAGGGCGGCCATGACGATGGTGTACGCGTTCAACGTCCACGACACCGCGCCGGTCGAGGCGTGCCCGAAGGACTGCTGCAGCGCCGGGAAGGCGACGATGACCGCGAACAGATCCAGGATGGCCAGATACTGGGCGATCGCGGCAATCGCCAGCACCCGCCATCGGCGCGGGTCGGGAGCCGTATCCGGTTGGGGGAGTGCGGTTGTGGCGTCGGTCGTCGTGGTCATGTCTTCGACTATGCGAAGCGGCGGCACGATCCACGAGTGGCAGGAATGCCACACTGCGCTAGATTTCTGACACGCTGCGGCGTTAGATTCGAGTCATGGAATCGACCGGTCCCGGAACCCTGGCCGTCGCCGTCGCGCCCGGCATGCCGATCTTCGAGGTGGCCATCCCGTACCAGGTCTTCTACGAGCCGCCCCTCGGCGTCGACCCCGCCGCCTGGTACGACTTCCAGCTCTGCGGCCCGCGCGACACCCGGCACGCCACGCTGCGAGATCCCTTCGTGGCCTTGACCGATCACGACTACGACGACCTGATCCGCGCCGACACCGTGATCGTCCCGTCCACCCCGAACGTCCGCGAGGACCCGCCCGCCGACCTGGTCGAGGCGGTCCGCGCCGCCTACCAGCGCGGCGCCCGCATCGCCTCGCTGTGCACCGGCGCCTTCGTGCTGGCCGCCGCGGACCTGCTCGACGGCCGCCGCATGACCACCCACTGGCGGCACATCGCCGCCCTGCGCGAGCGCCACCCCCACCTCGACATCGACCCCGGCGTCCTCTACATCGACGACGGCCGCATCCTCACCAGCGCCGGCACCATGGCCGGCATGGACCTGTGCATCCACCTGATCCGCAAGGACCTCGGCTCCCAGGCCGCCAATGCCGCCGCCCGCTATCTGGTCGTGTCCCCACACCGCGCCGGCGGCCAGGCCCAATACCTGCAGTCCCCGGTCCCCGCCCAGCCCACCGACACCGGCCTCGCCGCCACCCTCGAATGGGCCCTCACCAATCTCGAACATCCGCTGACCGTCGCGGACCTCGCCGGCCATGCCAACCTCAGCGAGCGCACCCTGGCCCGCCGTTTCCACGCCGAACTCGGCGGCACCCCGCTCCAGTGGCTGCTCACCCAACGCCTGATCCGAGCCCGCGAACTCCTCGAACTCACCGACCTCCCCGTCGACGTCGTCGCCGCCCGCTGCGGTCTCGGCACCGCCGCCAACCTCCGTGCCCACTTCAACCGCGAAGTAGGCCTCCCCCCGAGCGAATACCGCCGCTCCCACCGCCCCACCCGCCACGAGATCATCACCGAACCCGCCCCGGCCCAGCTCAACTGAAGCCCCGGCCGAGGATGGCTGTGCCACCACACCAACCATGGTCGGCCACAACCAGATTCGGCATCGGGGGGGTCAGGGCCGGTCGACCCGACCGGCCATGCCGGTGGTCACCAGGTGCGCGATCAGCTCTTCGCGACTCGGTGCCATGCACCGAGCCTGATCACGACCGCGTGCCCGGGATGCTGATCGCCTGGGCGACAAGGGAACCCAGGCGACAGCTCAGCGCTGGCTGACCGCGCCCTCGGCGGCCTCGGCCCACTCGCGCCACTGCTTCGCCTGTTCGAGGGCCTTCTCGGCGTCGCGGGTCTTGCCGGCGGCCTGGGCCTTGGCGGCCTGCTCCTCGAACTGGGCGACACGCTCGCGGAACTGGGCGGCGCGGGCCATGGCCTCGGGGTCGGTGCGACGCCACTGGGCGTCGACGGCCTCGCGGACCTTCCTCTCGATGGCGCGCAGGCGCGATTCGAGATCGTGCATGCGCTCGCGCGGGACCTTGCCGATGGCGTCCCACTTCTCCTGCAGCTCGCGCAGGGCGCTGCGGGCGGCGTCCAGGTCGGCATCGGGGTTGATGTGCTCGTAGGCGTGCAGCAGCGCTTCCTTGGCGGACGCGTTCTCCTCGAACTCGTGGTCGCGTTCGCTGGCGGCGGCATTGCGGGCGGCGAAGAAGACGTCCTGCGCGGCCTTGAACCGACGCCACAGCTGCTCGTCGGCCTCGCGCGGGGCGCGGCCTGCGGCCTTCCACTCGGTCAGCAGGTCGCGGAAGACGGCCGCGGTGCCGGACCAGTCGGTCGAACCCGACAGCTCCTCGGCGCGGACACAGAGCTCTTCCTTGCGGCCCTTGGCGGCGGCACGCTCCCGGTCGAGTTCGGCGAAGTGAGCGCCGCGGCGGCGGTTGAAGGCCTCGCGGGCCTTGGAGAAGCGCCGCCACAGCGCGTCGTCGACCTTGCGGTCCACGCCGCGGATGGTCTTCCACTCGTCCAGGATCTCCCGCAGCCGGTCACCGGCGACCTTCCACTGGGTGGAGTCGTTGGCGATCTGCTCGGCCTCGGCGGCCAGGGCTTCTTTGCGCTCGGTTTGCTCGTGCCGGGTGCGTTCCTTCTCCTCCTTGGCGTGCGCGGCCGCCTCGTCGGAGTGTTCGATGATGGCCTGCAGCCGGGCCGTCAACCCATCGATATCGCCGATGACCGCGGCCGTTGGCAACGTTTCGGCAATCGCGGTGGCGGCGGTCTTGGTCTTGCGGGCATCGGTGCCGGCGGCGAGCCGGGCCTCGAGCAAGGCGACCTCGGTGGCCAGATCGTCGTAGCGGCGGCCGAAGTGGGCCAGACCCTCGGCGGCGTCACCCGCCTGCCAGGAGCCGATGACACGTTCGCCGTCGGCGGTCTTCACCCAGGCGGTGCCGTCGTCGTCGACCCGTCCCCACTGGCTGGGGTCGCTCACGCTCGGTACGACGACCGGATGCGGATGGTGTGCCGCCGCACCGGGCGCGGGCTTGACGGCATGGGGTTTGGGGGATTCGGGTTTGCGGCGCGGGCCCCCAGGACGGGGTGCGGTGGCGGCCGCCGGTGATGGCTTGGCGCCCTCGCTCGGGGTGGGCATCGGCGCGCCGGGCTTGGGCGTCGGGGTCGACTCCGGGTGGGTAGCCTTCTCGTTTCCGTTGTTGTCGGTCATTGCTCCTCGTCCCTGCCGCGCGTCACGGCTGCCTGGTTACGCCCTAGCTCATCGGTCTAGCTCATCCCATTCAACCAGGCTGAGATGGGAAATGCTGTCTTTGAGCCCGCTTCGGCGGCGCGGCGATCGGTGGGGGTGGGGCTGGTGAGGTGCGTTAGCGCTACGGTTGTCGGCGTGTTCTGTGTTGCGTCACTGGTCCCTTCGCCGCCCGTGCTGGTGCCCGAACTCGGGGGCGCGGCCGGTGCGTCGGCCGAAGGAACGGTCGCGGAGCTGCGAGCTGCGGTGTTGCGGGCCGCGGGGGAGTTGGCGGCCCGCGCGTCGCGGTGGATCGTGGTCGGCGTGGCGGAGGCGGAGGAGGGTTCCGCCAGCGGCGATTCCGGCCGCGTGATCGGTTCCGATGCGGTGGGCACATTCCGGGGATACGGGGTGGACCTGCGTGTCGGTTTGTCTGGGGTGGTTGCCGAGCGTGTCGCGGACCCGATGCTGCCGCTGCCGGCCTTGATCGCGGGCTGGCTGCGCGAGCAGGTCGCGCCGGAAGTCACGGCCGAATGCCGTCTGATCTCGGCCGATGCCTCCGCGGACGAGAGCCTGACCTTCGGCCGGCAGCTGCGGGCCGACCTCGACGCCGAACCGGAACCGATCGCCGTGCTGGTCGTCGGCGACGGCGCGGCAACCCTGTCGCTCAAGGCCCCCCGCTATCTGGACGAGCGCGCCGCGGGCGTGCAGGAGGCCATCGACCGGGCGCTGAGCGCGGGGGACCGGCAGGCCCTGGCCGCCCTGGACACGCGCCTGTGCGCCGAGATCGAGGCGCAGGGCCGTCCCGCCTACCAGGTGCTGGCCGGGCTGTTCGCCACCGATCCCGCCGACCCCGGCGTCGAAACCCTCTACGCCGCAGCCCCGTTCGGCGTCGCCTACCATGTCAGCGTGTGGCGTCCGCGTGAACGCGGCGGAGCTGCCACATGACCCGGCCCATCGCCGTGGTCGGCCCCACCGCCACCGGGAAATCCGATCTGGCCCTGGATCTGGCGCAGCGGCTCGACGGCGAGATCGTCAATATCGACGCCATGCAGCTCTACCGCGGCATGGACATCGGCACCGCCAAACTGCCGGTGTCCGAACGCCGCGGCATCCCGCACCACCAGCTCGACGTCCTCGACATCACCGAAACCGCCACCGTCGCCTCGTATCAGGCGGCGGCCCGCGCCGATGTGGAGGCCATCATGGCGCGCGGGCGCACCCCGGTCATCGTCGGCGGCTCCATGATGTATGTCCAAGCGCTGCTGGACGATTGGGATTTCCCGGCCACCGACCCGGAGATCCGCGCCAAATGGGAAGCGGTGCTGGCCGATCGCGGCACCGTCGCCGTGCACGAGGCATTGAAGCGGGCCGATCCGGTGGCCGCGCAGACCATCCTGCCCACCGACGGCCGCCGCATGGTGCGCGCGCTGGAGGTGGTGGAGCTGACCGGTGAGCCGTTCGCCGCCTCGGCGCCCCAGATCGGTGAACCACGGTGGGGGACGGTCATTATCGGCGTCGATCGCGACACGGCCGAATTGGATGCCCGCATCGAGGTGCGCACCGCGACCATGTTCGAGTCCGGTCTCGTCGCGGAGGTCGAGGGCCTCATCGCGCTGGGCCTGCGCCACGGCCAAACCGCCCGGCGCGCCATCGGTTACGCGCAAGTCCTCGATTTCCTGGACAACGAATACGAGCTGAACGAAGCTCAGGAGCGCACCTTCATCGGCACCCGGCGCTATGTCCGGCGACAACGTTCGTGGTTCCGTCGAGACCAGCGGGTGCGATGGGTGGACGGCGCGGATCCCGCCTTGGCGGACACCGCGCTGGCCCTCGTCAACTCCTCACCGATGAGGGACGAACAGGAACCCCAGTGACGCGTCGCGCGAACACTCGCACCGCGGCGGTTCAGGTGTGGCAGGCCTACCTGACCACCCGTGCCGCCCGGATCCGGGACAATCGATTCCTGGTGCAGGGTATGCGGCCCATCAGCCGCGCCCTCGAATGCCGTTGGCCGCTGGAGACTCTCGTGTACCGGCTACCCGAGCCGTCGCCGTGGGCGCGGCAGGTGCTCGATTCCAGCGGCGTGCCCAGTGTCGGGCTGGTGCCGGAGGTGATGGCCGGGCTGGCCGAGCCCGGTGAGCCGTCGCCGGAACTGGTGGCGGTGGCGGTGGCCCAGCGGCCCGAGCTGGAGGATTTCGCGCCGGGCACGCCGGAGGATCCGGCCACCGTGGTGGTCATCGACCGGCCCGCGTCGGCGATCCGGCTGGGGGCGCTCATCCGTTCGGCGGCGGCATTCGGGGTGGGCGGGGTGATCGTGACCGGTTCCGGCGTGGACCACTACGACCCGCAGAGCGTGCGCGCCTCCGCCGGCGCGCTCTTCGCCGTCCCCGTGCTGCGCGCCTCGGGTCCGGCGCAGGTGGGCGCGTTCCGGGACCGGCAGCGGGCCCGCGGCGTCGCCACCCGTATCGTCGGCAGTGACGACCACGGCGGCCTGGCCCTCGACGACGCCGAGTTCGACGGCGGCACCGTCCTGGTCCTGGGTGACGAGAGCGAATCGCTCGCCCCCGCCTGGCGGCAGGTGTGCGACGAGCTGATCTGCATCCCGACCGACGGCACCCTCGGTGCGCCCGCGGCGGCCGCGGTGGCCCTCTACGAAATATCCCGGCAGCGCCGGGCGCTACGGTGAGGACTATGACGAGCGAGAACAGCGCCGCTGACATCGAATTCAGCAAGGGCCACGGCACCCAGAACGATTTCGTGGTGCTGCCCGACCCGGACGCGTGGCTGGAGCTCACGCCGTCCCGGGTCGCCGCGCTGTGCGACCGGCAGCGCGGGCTCGGCGCGGACGGGGTGCTGCGGGTCGCGCGCGCGGGCGCGCTGATCGAAACCGGTGTGCTGGCCGGGCTGCCCGAGGGCGTCAGCGCCGGGGACTGGTTCATGGACTACCGCAATGCGGACGGATCCATCGCAGAGATGTGCGGCAACGGGGTGCGCGTGTTCGCGCATTACCTGGTCGCGACCGGGATGGAGAAGAGCGCGGAATTCGTGGTCGGTTCGCGCGCGGGCGCGCGGCCGGTGGTGGTGCACCATGCCGATCCCGTGCACGGCGAGGTGACCGTGGCCATGGGCCGGGTGAAGACGCTCGGCGTCTCGACCGCGACGGTGAGCGGACGCGAATTCACGGGCCTCGGCATCGATGTCGGCAATCCGCACCTGGCCTGCGTGGACCCGGAGCTGACCACGGCTTCGCTCGCCGAACTGAACCTCGAGCAGCTGCCGGGCTTCGACCACACCCTGTTCCCGAACGGCGTGAACGTCGAGATCCTCACCGCGCTGGCCGTGGGCTCGGACGGTGAGCGGGGCGTCGACATGCGCGTCTACGAGCGCGGCGTCGGCGAAACCCGCTCCTGCGGAACGGGAACCGTGGCCGCGGCGGCCGCCGCCCTGGCCCGCGACGGCTTCGACCTGGCCTCCGATGTCGGGCATGTGAAGGTCCGCATTCCCGGCGGCGTGGTGACCGTCGGCATCGAGAACGGGGCGGCCTGGCTGCGCGGCCCGTCGGAGCTGGTGGCGACGGGCCGCATCGCGGCCAAGTGGTGGCAGGACGCCTGACCCGCTGATCACGCCGCAGTGGTGCCGAGCGCCGCGTCGGCGGCGGATTCGAGTGCCGGATAGTCGGTGTAGCCCGCTGCGCCGCCGACATACATCAGGTGTGCGTCGCGCACCGGGTTCAGCGGCGCACCGATCCGCAGGCGGTCCACCAGATCCGGGTTGGCCAGGAACGACCGGCCCAGTGACACCAGGTCCGCGCCCGCCGCCAGCAGCGCGCGGGCCGCGGCGGCGCCGCCGTCGGCGGGCAGCGGGATGCCCCAGCCGAGGTTCGGATTGGCGATCAGCGTGGTCGGCCACAGGCTCCGAATCTGCTGGAAGAGCGCGTTTTCCGGGTCCGCGAACACCACGTGCAGGTAGGCCGGATGGCGCTGCGCCAGCGCCGCGACCAGTGCCGGGTACAGCTCGTCGGTATCGGTTTCGGCGATGCCGTTGACGGTGATGCCGGGTGCGATCCGCACCCCGACCCGCTCCGCGCCGATGGCCGCGATCACCGCGTCCACCACCTCGAGGGTGAACCGGATCCGGTTCTCGATCGAGCCGCCGTAGGCGTCGGTGCGGTGATTGGTATTGCCCGACAGGAACTGGTGCAGCAGGTAGCCGTTGGCGCTGTGGATCTCGACGCCCTCGAATCCGGCGGCCACCGCCTTGCGGGCGGCCGTCGCGAAATCGGCGATGGTGTGCTGGATTTCGTCATCGGTGAGCTCGTGCGGAGTCACCGCCTCCTGCTGGCCGGACGGTGTGTGGATGGTCTCCGGCAGTGGGATGGGCGAGGGTGCGACCGGGGTCAGTCCGCTGTTGTCCGGGTGCCCGACCCGCCCGCCGTGCTGGAGTTGCAGGAACATCCGCCCGCCCGCGGCCCGCACCGAGTCGGTGACGCGCCGCCAGCCGGCGAGGTGCGAATCGGTGTAGAGGGCAGGGATGTTCGGGTAGGTCAGCCCGGCCGGGTTCGGGGTGGCCGCCTCGGCGATGATCAGTCCCGCTCCCGCGCGCTGCGTGTAGTAGGTCGCCATGAGCTCGGTGGGGGTCCCGTCGGCGGCGGCGCGATTGCGGGTCATAGGGGCCATGACCAGCCGGTTCGGGAGTTCCAGCCGGCCGATCCGGCCCGTGTCGAAGAGGTCCGTGTTCGTCATGCCCGTAAGGTAGAACCTGACATTGATGTGAGGTGCAAGCCTCGGAATCCGGAGTGCCGCATGCGAATCGGTGAGCTGGCCAGACGCACCGGCGTGAGCGAACGATCGCTGCGCTACTACGAGGAGCAGGGCCTGCTCGTCGCCGCCCGCACCCCCGGTGGCCAGCGCGACTATCCGGACCTCGCCGTCGACCGCGTCATCCACATCCAGGAACTCTTCGCCGCCGGCCTCAACAGCAAGAAGATCTTCGAGATCCTGCCCTGCATGCGTGACACCGACGGCGGCGCCAACGAGCAAGCCACGCCCGAGCTCGTCGACGAGTTGGTTGCCGAACGCGACCGCATCGACCGCACCATCGCCGACCTCCTGCGCTCCCGCGAAGTCCTCGACGATGTCATCTCGCGAGCCGGGGAACGCTTCGCCGCGAAATAACCGAATGCGGTCGTTCGTTGAGACGTGGGAACATGGAGGTGTATGAGTAAGCCAGAAACGTATGAGTTCACTCCCGCCGAAGACCTCGACGAGGAGATCAACGACGCCACCGAGACCGGCCGCAACGGCTGGTCGGCCGCGCCGACGGTAGGTGAACTGCAGCTCGAGGACCGCAGCGCCCTGCGCCGTGTCGCGGGTCTGTCCACCGAACTCACCGACGTCACCGAGGTCGAGTACCGGCAGCTGCGCCTGGAGCGCGTGGTGCTGGTCGGCGTCTGGACCGAGGGCACGGCCACGCAGGCCGAGGCGAGCATGGCCGAACTGGCCGCGTTGGCCGAGACCGCGGGTTCGGAGGTGCTCGACGCGATGATCCAGCGTCGCGACCGTCCCGACAAGTCCACCTATATCGGCTCCGGCAAGGCCGAGGAGCTACGCGCCATCGTTCTCGAGTCCGGCGCCGACACCGTCATCTGCGATGGTGAACTGACCCCCGCGCAGCTGACCGCGCTGGAGAAGGTCGTGAAGGTGAAGGTCATCGACCGCACCGCGCTGATCCTGGACATCTTCGCCCAGCACGCGACCTCGCGCGAAGGCAAGGCGCAGGTCTCGCTCGCGCAGATGGAGTACATGCTGCCGCGGCTGCGCGGCTGGGGTGAGTCCATGTCCCGGCAGGCCGGTGGTCGCGCCGGCAGCAATGGCGGTGTGGGTCTGCGTGGTCCCGGTGAGACCAAGATCGAGACCGACCGTCGCCGCATTCGTGAGCGAATGGCCAAGCTGCGCCGCGAGATTCGCGAGATGAAGACCGCCCGTGACACCAAGCGCGCCAAGCGTTCGGAGAGCGGTATCCCGCAGGTGGCCATTGTCGGTTACACCAACGCGGGCAAGTCGTCGCTGATGAACGCGCTGACCGATGCTGGAATCCTGGTGCAGGACGCGCTGTTCGCCACCCTGGATCCGACCACCCGCCGCGCCGCCCTGGAGGACGGCCGCGAAGTGGTGTTCACCGACACCGTCGGTTTCGTGCGCCACCTGCCCACCCAGCTGGTCGAGGCGTTCCGGTCCACCCTGGAAGAGGTGACGGGCGCCGACCTGCTGCTGCACGTGGTCGACGGCTCCGACCCGCTGCCGGATCAGCAGATCAAGGCGGTCCGCGAGGTCATCACCGACGTGCTGCGCGAGTCCAAGCTGCCCGCGCCGCCGGAGTTCCTGGTGGTCAACAAGATCGACGCGCTCGATCCGCTGGAGCTGACCCAGCTGCGCGGCTGGCTGCCGGACGCGGCCTTCGTCTCGGCCCGCACCGGCGAGGGTCTCGACCAGCTCCGCGATCTCCTGGGCCAGATCCTCGGCGGCCTGGATGTCGAGGTCAGCGTCCTGCTGCCGTACACCCGCGGCGACCTGCTCGCCCGCATCCACGCCGACGGCAAGATCCTCAGCTCCGAACACCAGGAGTCCGGCACCCGGGTCCACGCCCGCGTCCCGGATGCTCTCGCCGGCCAGTTGACCGAGTTCGCCCACGCGGGCGGCTCGCTCAACGGCTCGCAACCCTCCTGACCCGCCCGGCCGGAGGTATCCGACTACCTCCGGCTGTGGCGTGTCCGGCGTCATCGCTGGGGCTCAGCTCCTCGCCTGTCGCCGCTCCGCACGGTGCCGCCCCGCCCGTGCGCGGCGAGCGGCGGAACTCCTGATGTCTTCGACGAGGCATGCGGCGAGCAATATTCCGCCCAAAACGGTCATCAGCGACAAAACCCAAGCATCCCAAGGCATTACGACTCCCACTGTTTCTTCGGATTGCGAATGAACCTGCGGTCGAATCTGATTTGCTGAACGCTCTGTGATAAGTAGACATCCAAACGCGTTGCCGGAGTGAGTCCCTCGCGGACATTTCACGAAATACGATGAAAGTCCGTCTCGGCGGTGTCCGTGGCGGACATTTCCCTGATAGCGAGGCTAGGAAATGACTGAATTGACGGTCTCTCGCATGGATTTCGGGAACTTCATGCGCGGAGTACGTGAAGACGCACATCAGACGCTCCTCGCCGCCGCGGCGGGCCTCGAGGTGTCCCGGCAGGTCATCATGCGAATGGAGGAGGGGAGTCCCACCAAACTCACCGGGCCGCTGATCAAACTTCTGCTCGCCAACTACGGGGCGTCGGCAGAGGTTCGTGACGAGGCGCTCCGGCTGTGGTCCGAGCTCGCCGAACAGGACAAAATGGCCAAAGCGCAAGGGAACTCGAAGGGCTTCTGGAAGGCCTACACCGATCAGGTTGCCCCGGCTTTTCCCCGATTCCTCCGCCTGGAGGGAGCGGCGAATCGAGTCCTCGTCCATCAGCCGGTCATCGTGCCCGGCCTCCTGCAAACTCCCGACTACCGGCGCGCGATCATCCGGATCGACGAACCGGATCTGTCGGCCGTGAATGTCGAACGCCTGCTGGAACTCACCGCGCGCCGGCAAGTTCGCCTGAGCGAGCCCGGCTTTCGTCTCGACGCGCTGATCTCCGAGGCCGTTCTGCGTCACTGCCCGGCCACTCCGGCGGCAATGGCGGCCCAGTTGCGCTGGCTCGCCGAGATCGGCGAACGGGAGAACATCAGCATTCGCGCCATCCCATGGTCGGCCGGCCCGCACCGCGGCCTCACGATCCAGCCCTTCACCCTGCTCGAATTCCCGCATGGTTCGAGCGGAACCGCCTTGCCCACAGTCGTTTTCGTCGAGGGCGCGATCGGCAGTCTCTACCACGAACGTGCCACGGAGATCGACCGATATCGGCGCGCGGTCGCGTCCATGCGGGCGGTAGCGTTGTCGGAGACGGACACCAGAGCGCTGGTGCTCGGACTCGCGAAGGAGTACGCGCTGTGACGAAACTCCCGCCGACCGGCACGTGGTACAAGTCGAGCAGGTCGGATGCCGCCAAACAGTGCGTCGAGGTTTTTCTCGGCGATGGGAAGGTGGGCGTCCGCGACTCGAAGGCTGTAGGCCCGGAACTCTGGTTCCCGGAGGAGGCTTGGCGGTCCTTCATCGACAGCCGGGTGTGGCATCTCTGATATCCGCAGGCCGGACGGGCTCAGGTCCTGGCCGAAGCGTCCTGCCCGCCGTCTACGCGGACATTCGATGCGGCGACTCGTGCCAGGCTCACGACAACTCCGGCGACTCCGGCCCCCACACCCCAACCGGCCACCACGTCGGTCGCCCAGTGCGCCCCCAGATAAACCATCGCGACGCCGATCGATACCAGCCACGCGGCAAGCAGTCCCGCGACCCAGCGCCGCCGTTCCGCCGGCCAGGGCAGCACCAGATACGCGGCGACCGCGACAGCCGTCGTCATCGCAGCCAAGGTCGACGGCATCGAAAACGCACCAACCTGAACAACCGTGAGTTCCCCCGACGGACGCCCCCGCTGGATCATCTGCTTCAGCGTCCTGGCCGCCGCCTGCGCCGCCACCACCGACACGCCGACCGTAATCCCTTGCCACCACCAGCGTTTCATGACCACAACCGCCAGCCCTGCCACGCCGACCGCAACCACGCCCGCGCCGCTCATCCCGGCATCCATGACCCACCGTGCCACCGTCTCAGCACCGGCGTCCGGTGCTGAGAAAGCCACTGCTGAATTTCCAAATCGACACCTACCACGCACGTCCTCCGCTGCCCCGCAACCACTGACGCCCGAGATCAGCACGACGAACACCCGTCCACCGCACTGCCCAGCGCGACTGGACAAGCATCCACTCTTGCTGATTACCAGTCTCGAACGGTCTGCGTTCCAGACTCGGCCACTTCTTGGTTCGGGTGCGGATCAGGGTGGACGGGCGGCGGTCACCGCGGCCCAGGTGATGTCGTCGCGGGCCGCCAGTGCGGTGGCCAGGGATTCGGAGGCGTCGGGACGGCTGCGGACGCGGACCTGCCAGAATTGATGTGCGGCCGCCATCGGGTCGACCATGCCGAAGATGCGCAAGGCTCCCGCCCGGCGGAGGCGGCGGTAGCGGCGGGTCGCGGTGCGCTCGTGCATGCCGAGCGTGGCGCCGAGCTTCGCGAAGCCGGCTCGGGGCGCGAGTTGCAGGGCGCGGACGAGGGCGTCGACTCAGATGAACCGGGAACCCAACCGGCACAACACGATCAGGAGAAGCACTGTGAGTGTTCACCTCAACCACACCATCGTCCGCTGCTCGGACAAGCAGGTCTCATCCCACTTCTACACCGACATCCTCGGCCTCCCGGCCCCCGTCGTCGCCGGACCGTTCCTCATGGTCGTCCTGGACAACGGCGTCTCCCTCGACTTCGCCGACGGCGGCGGCACCCCGCACCCCCAGCACTACGCCTTCCTGGTCTCCGAGCCAGAGTTCGACGCCATCCACGCCCGCATCAAGGACCGCGGCCTCACCTGGTGGGCCGACCCCCACCACACCCTCGAGGGTGAGATCAACACCAATGACGGTGGGCGCGGCCTCTATTGGAACGACCCCGACGGCCACGGACTGGAGATCATCACGGTGCCCTACGGCGGCTACCGCTGACGACCGGTCATATGTGGCGCTGCCGACCGGGCCCTCGGGCCTACCGCCCGTCGGCAGCGCGGTCGGCACGCACGACGAATGGCGCACCGTGACCACGGAGTGCAACGGCTGATCTGGCACACCGCCGCCGGTGACATGGCGGCGGTCAGTTCGAGGGCCTCGTTGACCGCCGAAGTCGTGGCGTCGCGCGGCAACCGGCCGGAGCGGACGGCCTCGCTACTGCGCGGCTCGTGCGGAGATCTGCCGGGGCGTGAGGACGTGGCTGTCCGCTCCGGAGGCTGCGATGGTGATCATGGCGCGACCGATTTCGCGATTGTCGTTGAATGCGTTCGGGGCCAGCCGCTTCAGCAGCGGGATCAGTGGGCCGGTGACCGCGTACGCGGCGCGGTACAGCGGGGTCTTGGAGATCACGCCGTCCATGGGCTGGACGAATCCGGGGCGGAACATGTACGCCTGGAAGGGAAGTGCGAGGAGGTCGTTCTCGGTTTTTCCCTTCACTCGCGCCCACATCGAGCGGCCCTTCTCGCTGCTGTCGGTGCCCTGGCCGGAGACGTAGATGAACGTGAGCTTCGGGTTCGCGGCCGCCAGCGTGCGACCGACCTTCAGGGTCAGGTCGTAGGTGATCCGGCGGTAGTCCTCCTCTTTCATGCCGACGGAGGAAACACCGAGGCAGAAGAAGCAGGCGTCGAACTCCGGCAGCTCGCCGGCGATCGCGGAGAGATCGGTCGGGTCGGGCTGGACCAGCTCGCGCAGCTTGGGGTTCTCGACACCGAGCGAGCTGCGCCCGACCGCGAGGACCTGCTCGACCCGCTCGTCCCGCAGGCACTCGTTGAGAACCCCGTGCCCGATCATGCCGGTCGCTCCGAAGAGGATCACCTTCATGCCAGGCATCTTGCCCCAGCGGCGAGTGAATCGTGTGGACGTGCCACCAACGGTTGATGAGGCGGGACGTGTAGGGCGCGTTGCCAGGGGTGGCCGGTGGTCTGGCCTGGCAGGATGGCGGCATGGAACGGGTGGTTGGGATTGGCGGGTACTTTCTGCGGGCTGCCGACCCGGCGGGTTTGGGTGCTTGGTATCGGGATTGCCTCGGGCTGGACGCCGATGAGAATGGGGTGTGGAGGCAGGAGGCCGGGGTGACCGTGTTCGCGACCTTCGAGTCGGGGACAGAGTATTTCGGGGATCGCGGGCAGCGGACGATGCTGAATTTCCGGGTTCGGGATCTGGATGCGATGCTCGCGCAATTGCGGGAGAAGGGGGCGGAGGTGGCCGAGGAAACGCAGGATATGGCGGGGGTCGGGCGGTTCGGCTGGGTGACCGATCCGGAGGGGAATCGGATCGAGCTCTGGCAGCCTGTCTGAACATCGGTGCCCGGCGGCTCAGGGCAGCATCACGACTTTGCCGGTGGCCTGGTCGTTTTCCATGTATCGATGGGCGGCGGCGATCTCGTCGAGCCGGAAGCTGCGGTCGATGGTGGGGCGGTAGGCGCCGGATTCGATGTCGTGGATGATCCGTTGCAGCACAGGCGTTCCCGCGCCGCCTGCGCGGTTCTTGCTGTGGAAGGCCGTGAGCCTGGTGCCGGAGGGGATCATCGCGATCGGTTCGAAATCGGAGATGAGCCATCCGCTGAGCGAGCCCGACACGCAGACCGTGCCGCCGCGCCGGACCAGGTGGAGCGAGTCCACCGCGGTGCGGGCGCCGACCAGGTCCAGGACGTAGTCCGGGCCGTCGGGCCAGATCGCGTGCACGCTCGCGGCCAGTGATTCGCCGTCGTCGACGAGCACATGGTCGACGCCGGTCGCACGCAGGGCGTCGATCCTGCTGGGCTGCCGCGTCGTTGTCGCCGTCTCGATGCCGTGGCCGACGGCGATCGACGCGGCGGCCATGCCCACCGAGGAGGTGCCGCCGCGAATCAGCAACCGGCCCTTGGTGTCCGGCTCGATTCCCAGCGCGTCGAGCGAGCCCTGGGCGGTCAGGTAGGACTCGGGCAGGGCGGCCAGGATCTCCCACGGCAGGGTGGTGGTGATCGGCATCAGGAGGGAGTTCGGCAGGAGGGCGTACTCGGCGTAGCCGCCGTCGAAATCGCGGCCCATCTCGCCCATGACCGCGGCGACGGTCGTGCCCTCCGGGAGCGCGGGATCGGTGGAGGCGGCGATGATTCCGACACATTCGATGCCGAGTACCCGCGGGAAGCGCACGCTGGGCGAATGCCCCTGGCGGGTGCGCAGCTCCGACCGGTTCAGACCCGCGCCCTTCACCTGCACCAGGCTCCAGCCCTCCCGGACCTCGGGGATCGGCAGCTCGCGGATTTCCAGAACCTCGGAGTCGCCGGCCCGGCCGCAGATCGCCGCTCGCATAGTCGTATTCACTCGCGTCATCGTGTTCATGCATCCACTGTTGCCGACCGGCAGGCTGGCGGGCTACCGATAGAATGCCAAGCTATGCCCGATAGCCGCCAACCTCTCGAGTCGCGGCTGTGGCCGTCCGGCGGAGCCCACCTCTGGTCGTCGGGGGCGGCGAGTTCGGCCGATTCCCATTCGCGTGGGCACCTGGTGTACGCGGCGCGCGGCGTGCTGTCGGTGCACACCGAACGCGGCACCTCGATCGTCCCGGCCAATCGAATCGCCTGGACGCCGGCGGGATTCACGCACTACCACCGCGCGCACGGCCACACCGACATGCGGATCGTCTTCCTGCCGCCCGCGCTCGCCGGGCTGATACCGGACCATCCCGCCGTGTTCCTGGCCTCCGACCTGGCCCGCGAAGTCGTGCTCGCGCTCACCGGCACCCGCGAGTACGACCGCGCCGCGCGGGCCCGGCTGCATCGCGTCCTCGTCGACGAACTGCGCGAAGCGCGCGAGCAGCCACTGCAACTGCCGGAACCCCGCGATGATCGGTTGCAGGCCCTTGCGCGGATGCTGTACGAAAACCCCGGGGACAATAGCTCATTGGCGGATCTCGGCCGGGCGGCCGGAGCCGGCTCCCGCACCCTGAGCCGGCTGTTCCGCAACGAACTCGGCATGACCTTCTACGAGTGGCGCACCCAGGTGCGGGTCTATCACGCCCTCGTCCTGCTCGCCGACGGCCATGACACGACGCAGGTCGCGCACGCGTGCGGGTGGTCGAATCCCAGCGGCTTCATCACCGCTTTCACGGCCCTCGTCGGTACCACCCCCGGCCGCTATCGAATCGCCCACCAGCAGCAGGCCGCTCGATAGCCGGCGGGCTCAGACGTCCAGGCCGGCGGTGAGGGTGGCCGGGTCGGGGCCGATCCGGTTGCCCCGGTCGACGCCGTCGATGCGGGCCAGCTGGCCGGGCGTCAGCTCGAAGGAGAAGACATCGAAGTTCTCCCGGATGCGGGACGGGGTCACCGATTTCGGGATCACCACAGTGCCGAGCTGCAGATGCCAGCGGATGATCACCTGCGCCGGGGTCCGGCCGGTTTCCTCCGCGATCTCGACGATGGCCGGATCCTTCAGATCCGCGCCCCGACCGAGCGGACTCCAGGCCTCGGTCGCGATGCGGTGCTCGGCGTGGAAGGCCCGCAGCTCGGTCTGCGCCAGGTGCGGGTGCAGTTCGATCTGGTTCACCGCCGGGGTTTCGCCGGTCTCGTCGATGACGCGCTCGAGGTGATCGCGGTTGAAGTTCGAGACGCCGATCGACCGGATCCGGCCCTCGGACTTCAAGGTCTGGAAGGCCCGGAACGTATCGACGAACCGACCGGCCTGCGCCACCGGCCAGTGAATGAGATACAAGTCCAGATAGTCCATTCCGAGCCGCGCCATGCTGGCGTCGAAGGCGCGCAGGGTGGAGTCGTAGCCCTGTTCGGAGTTCCACAGTTTGGTGGTGACGTAGACCTGCTCGCGCGGCAGCCCGTACTCGCGGATGGCGCGGCCCACCTCGACCTCGTTGCCATAGATCGCGGCGGTATCGATACTGCGGTAACCGGTTTGGAGTGCCGCGGTGACGGCGTCGAACGCCTCCGCGTCGGCGACCTGGAACACTCCGAAACCGAGCGCCGGAATCGCGTTTCCGTCGTTCAGGACGATCGACGGCACTGTGCTGCTGTCGCTTTGGAAGGTCATGCCCATCGACTATAGGGGCCCGATCGGTCAGGGCTGCGGGCGCACGGTCAGGATCTGCTGGGCGTAACCGACCGCGCCGCGGACGTCGTGGAGAACGGTGCTGGTCAGCCCTTGCCCGGTGTGGCCGAAGGCGACCGTCGTATCGAGGCCGGTCCACTCGCCCTCCGGCTGCCGGTAGAGGTGGATGGTCAGGTCCACGTTCGGGAACATCCACTTGGTGGGCTCCTGCCGGACCGCGATGCCGTTGGCGGTGTCGACCAGCGCGATGTAGGAGGCGAGAGCCTCGGACCGCTCGCCCGCGACCAGGTCCAGGGAGGTGGTGATCCAGGCCGTGGTGCGGCCGGGCTGCGGGATACCGACCGGCCGGGTGTCGATGGAGGCGATGTAGCCGCCCGACCAGAGCGAACCGAGCTCCCAGGACTCCAGCTCATCGGGCGCGGGCAGCCGGTCCGGTTCACCGCCGGCGACGCTGTCGGTGTCCTGGACGCCCAGGAACCAGGCCCGGGCGCTCACCACGCTGCGGCCGCCGATGGTCACCGTGGTCTGCACCAGCTCGATGGTGCGGCCGGGCCGGACGGTCTCGACGCGAATCTCGAACTCCTCGAACCCGATCCGGCCGAGGATGTCGAAGCTGATGCGGCTCAGCACCAGACCCGGACGATCGGCGCGGGCGCGCAGGATCTCGTGCACGATCAGGCCGCCGACCGGGCTGAAGTGCTGTTCGTCGTCGGCCCATGCGCCGCCCGCATGGCGGGTGGGGACGAATCGGTGTTCGCCGACTCGCCGGAAGTAGCTGGACTCGGGTGCGCTCGTCTCCGTCACGTTTCCCAACCTAAGGGTCGAGTTTTGATCTGGCTAGTCGGTAAACCATCTTTGTGGTCGGAACAACCGACCCGAGCGCCGCCTATGATCGAGCGATGACTTCGACCGTGGACGCGGACGCCGCCCCCGCCGGGCGCGCGGCACGCCGGCGTGACCGCCGCAAGGCGGAGATGATCGCGACCGCGCTGCAGATCCTGTCCAGCAGTGGCTATCAGGGCATGCGGTTCGAGGACGTCGCCGAACGCACCGACATCGCCAAAGCCACGCTCTACCACTACTTTCCGAGCAAGGACGCGCTGGTGTCCGCGGCCCTGGAGAAACTCACCGCCGATGTCCTGACCAGCCTCCGCGCGGCCCTGGACACCGCCGCCGACGCGCCGCCCGCCGAGCAGCTGCGGGTCCTGATCGGGGCCCAGCTGCATGTGCTGACCGTGCTGTATCCCGAGGTCGGCAAGCTCTTCTCGTTCCCCGCCCCCTGGCCGAGCGAGCACTCCGAGGCCATCAAGACCATGCGCCGCCGCCACGACCTCCTCTTCCGCGAGGTCATCGACCGCGGAATCGATTCCGGCGCCTTCGACTGCCCCGACCCCTCGGTGGCCCTGCACTGCCTACACGGCATCCTCAACCACGCCTCCATCTGGCTGCGCCCCGAGGCCGACCCGGACCACCGCACCCGCGATGCGGTGGTCGACGAATCGCTCAGACTGTTCCTTCGCGCCTGACCCCTCGGCGTGGTCGCGTCCCACTCAGTTGGACGGTTGGACCGATTCGTGACGAATTCGGCCGAGTGGTTGCGAGTCTGAGGGGATATCCCATCAGAGTGGAGGGAGCAGCGGGATGGAGCCTGCGCCGACCCCGAACCCGCTGCGACTGTCCGAGCTCGGTGCTGATTCGACCGCGGTATTGCGGGTCATCGCGCACTTCGACGATTTCGACGAGTCCGCCGCCAATGCCGACACGGTCGTGCGAGCCGCCGCGCTGCTGGCCGAGTGCCCGGTCGGGGCGAGCTGGCCGTCCGGCACCGTGATCCGCTACGACGCCGCGGGCCGCCTGCTGCCCGCCACGGGCACACCCGCCGACGCGGTCGGGACCGATCCCGCCGTCTGGCTGGAGCGGCAGGTGGCGCCGGCCGCGGCGCATCCGCTGGACGGCGTGGTGCTGGATCGGCTGCGGCATTGTCTGCGCGTGGTGTCGGTGCGGCAGGCGGCCAATCCGCTGCGGATGGACGATCCCGCATTGCTGGAAGTGGTGCTGTCGGAGAAGGAACGGCGTGAGGATCGCGTGCGGGCCATGCGGTTGCTCGGGCTGGATCCGGCGCGGGCGACGCGGGTGCTGGCGGTGGCCGGGCCGGGCGCGGCGGACGCGGTACGGATCATCGGCGAGCACGTGCCGATCCTGCGGCAGGCCGTGATCGGGGCGACGACCGCGGTGCTGGTGCAGGATTTCGCGCCGCCCGGTGGTGCCGGGGAGGCCATGCGCCGGCCGGCTGTCGCTTCGGACCGGTCCGTGTCCGCGGCCGGTAGTTCGGCGGTGCCGGTCACGACCGGGCCCGGGCGTCCGTCGATGGTCGACCGGGGACTGTCGGATATCCTGAATGCTGCTGTCGCGCAGTCGTTCCCGGCATCGCAGGCGGGCACCGGCGGGCCGTGGATCGGGGTGGGGGAGCGGTTGCCGGCGTTCGCGGCGGCCACCTCGTGGGAGCAGGCGCGCCGCGCGATGCGATTCGCGTCGTCGACCTGGCACGGGCGGCGGGTGATCGCGTTCGAGCGGCTGGGGGCGCTGGAGCTGCTGGCGGATCTGCCGGTGCAGCGGCTGCTGGGGACGGCGGATGTCATGCGGATCAACGAGTTCGCCGCCACCGAGGCGGGAGCGCTGGCCGTCGACACCCTCGAGGCGTTCTGCGTCTTCGGCACCCTGCGGCGCACCGCGACCGAACTGCACCTGCATCACAGCACGGTGGCCGCGCGGATAGCGCAGGTCGAGGCGGTGATGGGCTGGGATGTGGACGAGGCGCTGGACCGGTTCACCGCCACCCTGGTGCTGACGGTCCGGCGCATGACGCTGTCCTCCGCGCAGCTGGCGGGCCGGATGCCGCCCGATCCGACAGGTGTCGGGTGAAGCCGGTGATACCCGCGACGGGCGGCGGGTGATCCGGGTCACGTCGTTCGGTGACGATCGGTGGGCACAACCGGTGCGGGAGAAGGAGATTCACACCATGGCGATTGTCGATCCGGCCAAGACCTGGGAGCTGCTCGAGCAGCGGCTGGCCGTCACCACCAACGAGCGCCACCGCCAGGTGCTCGGCATCGTCATCGAGCACATGAAGGCCGAGGCCGCCCCCGACCTGGACGGTCTGATGCGCACCCTGGTCGCGGAACCGGACTACCACTTCTGGAACGCGGGCCAGGATGTCGGCCCGAAGGGGTGGGACACCGTGCACGCCTACTACTCGGCCTTCGTCGAGAGCAAGTCCAACATCCTGGAGTTCGAGCTGGACCGTCTGCTGGTGGACGACGACTGCGTGGTCACCGAGGGCTTCCTCAAGCAGATCTACCCCGGCGCCTACGCCGCCCAGATCGGCATTCCCGTCGACGATCCCGCCGCCGACTACCTGATCACCTTCCGCCAGCTGCTGCTGTGGCCGGTCGACGCGAACGGCCTGATCGTCGGCGAGGACTCCTACCACTCGGGCCCGGTGGAGATCCGCAAGCTGTCGTTCGACGAGCTGCCCAGGGAATACGTCGAACTCGTGCACCCGGCCGTCTGACAGCGGCGAGACTCGGCATATGGAAGGCGAATCGGACATGACGGACCTATCAGTGGCACCCCCGGCCGTGTCGGCGGAGACCCCGGCGGTGTCGCCGGAGCAACCCCGGCGTCGCGCGGACATCGCGACCATGCTGCTCGACCGCCTCGGCGACGAGCGGCTCGGAGTGCGGACCCGCGACCGGGATTGGACCTGGGACGCGGTGGTGCGGGAGTCGGCGGCACGCGCCGAACTGGCCCGGGAACTGCGGCACGGCGGGCCCTTCCACATCGGGGTGCTGCTGGACAATGTGCCCGACTTCGTCTTCTGGCTGGGCGCCGCCGCGCTGGCGGGCGCGACCCTGGTGGGCATCAACCCGACGCGCGGAAACGCCCAGCTGGAGGCCGACATTCGCTATGTCGACTGCCAGCTGATCGTGACCGACGCGGCCGGGATGGCCCGCCTGCGCGGGCTGGATCTCGACCTGGAACCCGAGCGGTTCCTGCTGGTCGACGATCCGGCCTACGCCGAGCGGATCGACGCGCACCGGGTCGAGCCCGCCGCCCACGCGGGCCCGGAAGCCTTGCTGCTGTTGCTGTTCACCTCCGGCACCACCGGCACCTCCAAGGCGGTCAAGTGCACGCAGCGCCGTCTGGCGGTGATCGCGTACGCGGCCACCGACAAGTTCGGTCACGTGCGCGAGGACGTCGACTACTGCTGCATGCCGCTGTTCCACGGCAATGCCATCATGGCGCTGTGGGCTCCGGCCCTGTCCAACGGTGCGACCGTGTGCCTCACCCCGAAGTTCTCGGCCTCCGGATTCCTCTCGGACGTGCGGTATTTCGGCGCGACCTTCTTCACCTATGTGGGCAAGGCACTCGGCTACCTGCTGGCCACCCCGGCGAGTCCGCAGGACGCCGACAACACCCTGGACCGTGGTTTCGGCACCGAGGCGTCGGTGGCCGACCAGGCCGAGTTCCGCCGCCGCTTCGGAGCCGAGCTCTTCGAGGGCTACGGCTCCAGCGAGGGCCCGGCCCTGGCCGCCATCGACCCGGCGGCGCCGGCCGCGGCGCTGGGCCGTCCGGCCCATCCGGGGGTGGCGGTGGTGAATCCGGAGACCCTCGCCGATTGCGCGCGAGCGGAATTGGATGAATACGGTCGTGTATTGAATCCGGACGAATCGGTCGGTGAGATGATCGACAAGGCGGGTGCGCTCGTTTTCGAGGGCTATTACAAAAACGATGTCGCGGATGCCGAACGTTTGCGGAACGGTTGGTATTGGACCGGCGATCTCGGATATATCGACGCGGACGGATTCCTCTATTTCGCCGGACGCAAAGGCGACTGGCTTCGCGTCGACGGCGAGAACACCTCGACGCTACTGATCGAACAGGTGATCCGACGGCATCCCGCGGTCATTGCCGCCGCGGTCTACGGCGTCCCCGACGCCCGCTCGGGCGACCAGGTGATGGCCGCCATCGAGGTGGCCGACCCGGCCGCATTCGATGCCGCCGAGTTCGCCGAATTCCTCAGCGCCCAGGACGATCTCGGCAGCAAGGGCGCGCCCCGGCTGCTGCGGGTGTCGGGAAATCTGCCCGTCACCGGCTCCAACAAGGTGCTCAAACGCGAACTCCAGGAACAGCGTTGGCACACCGCCGAGCCGATCTATCGCTGGGCCGGTCGCGGCAAACCGGAGTACGACCTCTTCACCGATTCCGGCAAATTGGAACTCGAAGCCGAGTTTGTCTCATTCGGGCGCTCGAACCTGTTCTAACCCTGATTCGGTGACCTGCGCGGACTTTCGTTACGATGCCGTTATCGAAGGTTCTTGCAGGGAGGGTTTGTCTTGACTCGTCATGACGATCAATGGTCCGACACCGAATCGCCCAGGGGGCTGACCGACGGCGCGCCACTGCACGTCGATCTCACCGATGCCGATCGCCGCATCATCGATCTGCTCGTCGCCCCCTCGAGGGCCTGGTTCAGCCCGCGCTTCTACGGGATGGAGAACTTCCCGGAGCAGGGCCCGGTGCTGCTCGTCGGCAATCACAGCCTGGCGGGCGGCACCGATGCCCCGCTGCTCGCGCACGAGATTCTGAAGCAGCGCGATCGGCTGGTGCGGGGGCTCGCCGAGAACGTGCTCATCGATGTGCCGGGGCTGCGAGATGTGTTGCACCGCTGGGGAATCGTGCGCGGCAACCGCCACAACTGCACCACGCTGCTGGAACAGGGCGAGGCCGTGGCGGTGTTCCCGGGCGGCGGCCGCGAGGCCATGCGCGGCAAGGGACAGAAGTACCAGCTGCTGTGGGAGGGCCGCACCGGCTTCGCCAAGATGGCCATCGCGACCGGCGCGCCCATCGTCCCGATCGCCATGGTCGGCGGCGACGACATCTACGACATCGTCTTCGACGGCGATCACCCGGTCATGCTGCCGCTGCGCAAGGCCGTCGAGGGCCTGGGCCTGCGCTCGAATCTGACACCGCCGCTGATCCGCGGCCTCGGTCCGACGCTGGTGCCCAAGCCCGAGCGCTTCTACTACTCCCTCGGCACCCCGATCGACACCAGCCCGTGGCGTGACGCCGAGGATGTCGAGGCCGCCGCCACCGAGCTGCAGACCGTGGTGAAGAAGGCCCTGGAAGGTGAACTGGACTTCCTGCTGGCCGAGCGCGACCGGGACCGCGGTCGCAGCCTGCTGGGCCGCACCCTGGGCCGCTTCGGCCTCTGAGCATCACCCTGATTTCCCGGTAGGTTTACCGGGGTTCAGCAGCTCCGTTCCGCGACGTCAATGGCGACTGTCGCAGTTCGGACCACTTTCTTCTCCCGCGAAGTTAACCTCCGTTCGGCTTTCGAGTACGGTGATGAGCACAGGCGATGGTGCCGATGTGGTCACTGTAGGAGGTTGGCGTGGAGCGCACTCTTTTCGAACCCGAACACGAGCTGTTCCGGGAGTCGTTCCGTAAGTTTCTCGATCAGCATGTGGCTTCCCAGCACGAGCAGTGGGAGCACGACGGCATCGTCGATCGCTCGGTCTGGCTGGAGGCCGGCAAGCAGGGATTCCTCGGCATGGCCGTGCCGGAGGAGTACGGCGGCGGGGGCGTGCTGGACTTCCGCTACAACGCCATCCTGACTGAGGAGGTCACCAAGGGCTTCTACTCCGGCCTGGGTTTCGGTCTGCACAACGACGTGATCGCGCCCTACCTGCTGGAGCTGGCCAACGAGGAGCAGAAGCGGCGCTGGCTGCCGGGCTTCTGCTCCGGTGAGATCATCACCGCCATCGCCATGACCGAGCCCGGCACCGGCTCGGACCTGCAGGGCATCAAGACCCGCGCGGTCAAGGACGGCGACGACTGGATCCTCAACGGCGCCAAGACCTTCATCACCAACGGCATCAATGCCGACATCGTGATCGTGGTCGCCCAGACCGACCCGTCGAAGGGCGCGATGGGCTTCTCGCTGCTCGTGGTCGAGCGCGGCATGCCCGGCTTCGAGCGCGGCCGCAATCTGGACAAGATCGGGCTCAAGGCGCAGGACACCGCCGAGCTGTCCTTCACCGACGTTCGTGTCCCCGGCAAGAACCTGCTGGGCACCGAGGGCCAGGGCTTCGTCCACCTGATGCAGAACCTGCCGCAGGAGCGCCTGTCCATCGCCGTCATGGCCGCCGCCGCCATGGAGGCCTGCCTGGACCTGACCTGCCAGTACGTGCGCGACCGCAAGGCGTTCGGCAAGCCGATCGGCGCCCAGCAGAACACTCGCTTCGTGCTCGCCGAGCTGGCCACCAAGACCACCGCCGTGCGCGTGTTCGTGGACCGCTGCATCGAGCTGCTCAACGACCGGAAGCTGACCGTCGAGGAGGCCGCCATGGCCAAGTGGTGGTCGAGCGAGGAGCAGGTCGACCTCATCACCAAGTGCCTGCAGCTGCACGGCGGCTACGGCTACATGCGCGAGTACCCGATTGCCAAGGCGTACATGGACGCCCGCGTCCAGACCATCTACGGCGGCACCACCGAGATCATGAAGGAGATCATCGGGCGCAGCTTGAAACTCGCCTGATCAGAGGCGGTTTCGAGGGGGTACTCCGCTGGGGTACCCTCTTCGGCGCGGGTGAAACGGGCTCGATAGCGGATGGCCTCGGAAGGGTCGTCAAAAGCTGAGCGCCACAACAGAAATCGATGTCTTCTTCGCAGCGCTGCGTAAGCCGTTGCTGTTCCACCACTCCCGGCGCGTCCATCTGTTCGGGAGTCGCTCCAGTGCCGGCGGCTCGACCCTGGGTACGCTTCCTTGTCGAGCGCCCCCGTCGATGCATTTGCCCGGAGTTGACCGCGACGAATCTGTGTGGAACGGAGCGACATGTCGAGCGATCGTCCTGACGAAACACCGGCAGTGAACCGCCGCGCTGCCATCGGGACCGGCGCGGCAATGCTGGGCGGCGCGGCGCTCGGTGCGGGTTTGACAGCCGCCGCGGCCTGCGCCGAGCCAGCGCGGACCGAACTACCGAGTGCCGGCAGCATCGATGCCAATCTGAACAAGTCCGCGCATCTGTTCCACCTCACCGCCGCCGAACCGGACCGTTACGACGGCGGCACGCTGCAGGGAGCCCACGAACAGAACTTTCCGGTGCTGGCCGGCCAGAACGGTGCGGCGTACTTCGTGCGGCTCGAGCCCGGAGGCGTCCGCGAACCACACTGGCACCCCACGGCGTGGGAACTCAACTACCACATCTCCGGCAGCGCGAAATGGACTGTCATGGGTACCCATCCGGACGGCAGCTACCACAACGATGTATTCGAAGCACACGCGGGCGACCTGGTCTTCGCCCCGCAGGGGTTCTTTCACTATTTCGAAAATGCCCGCGCCGATGCCCCACTCGAACTACTTATCGTCTTCAACACCAGCGCCCCGGAGACAAGCGACGATATCGGCATTCTCGCTGCCCTGAATTCGATTCCACGGGAGGTTACCGCCACTGTTCTCGGCATCCCGGTATCGGTGCTGGACGGTATACCCACCGAGATCAAACCGGTCGTGATCACCAAACGTCATTGAGCCCGCAGGGGCGGCCGAATTATCTGTTACGACATCCACGGGGACACCGCCTCCCCGGGAGAAAATTCGTCGATGAGCGTCAGGGCTAGCGAATGTATCCCAGCGAGAATGATGCATCGTCGAGTCGCGGGGAGATCGATTCCCCGCCGAGTGCCTGCCGCGTGACGGCTTGTTCGTCCTGGATGACGTGCATTACGGCGTTGATCAGCGCGAGGTGGGTGAACGCCTGGGGGAAGTTGCCCCAGTGCCGGCCGGTTCGGGGGTTGATCTCCTCGGCGTAGAGGCCGAGGGGGCTGGCGTAGGCGAGCAGTTTCTCACACAGCTGTTTGGCTCGTTTCTTCTCGCCGATCTCCGACAATGCCGAGACCAGCCAGAACGAGCAGATCGTGAAGGCGCCCTCTTCCCCCGTGCATCCATCGTCGGTTTCACTGACTCGGTACCGCAGTACGAGGTCGTCCTCGGTCAATTCGTCGGCGATGGCCAACACTGTATTGCGTACCCGCTCGTCGTCGGGGGGCAGGAAACGAACCAGCGGAATGAGCAGGGCCGAAGCATCCAGCGCCGTGCTGCCGTAGTACTGGGTGAACACCTGCCGGGAGTCGACCGCATGAGCGCATATGTCGGCGTGGATTTCGTCTGCGGCCTGTTGCCAGCGATGCGCGCGTTCGAAGTCCTGGTGGATGCGGGCCAGCCGGGCACCGCGGTCGGCGGCAACCCAGCACATCACCTTGCTGGAGGTGAAGTGCTGGGGCTTCCCGCGCACTTCCCAGATGCCATGGTCGGGCTCGCGCCAGTAGGTGAGGGCGCTCTTGACCGCCCGGCCCAGCACCGGCCAGGCGCGCGCGTCGATTCGGTCCTGGTTGCGCGCGTAGAGGTAGACCGCGTCCAGCGCAGCGCCCCACACATCGTGCTGGCGTTGCCGGTACGCGTCGTTGCCGATGCGCACGGGGCCGGCATTCTCGTAGCCGCGCAGGTGGGTGAGGGTCTGCTCGGTGAGGTCGCTTTCGCCGCCGATGCCGTAGACGATCTGCATGTCGCGGACGCCTTCGGTCAAGTTCGTGATGTAGGAGAAGAAGTCGTTCGCCTCCCAGCTGAAGCCCAGTGTGTACAGGCCCCACAGCGCGAAGGCGGAGTCACGTATCCACGAGTAGCGATAGTCCCAATTGCGTTGTCCACCTGGTGTTTCGGGTAGTGAAGTGGTGGCAGCGGCGCTGATGGCACCGGTGGGTGCGAAGGTCAGTCCCTTGAGGGTCAGCGCGCTGCGGGTCAGCTGGGCAGCCCATGGATGGTCCGGAAACCGCCCGCCGGCGAGCCAGTGCCGCCAATGGTGGATCGTTCGCAGCAGCCGTTCTTCGGCCTCGTCGACGGCGGTGGGCGCATTGCGACTGCCCCAGGAGAGCGCGCAGAAGCGGGTGTCGCCCGCCTTCAGCAGGGTGCGCGCAAGCGCGTGCGTACCCTCCAGTCCCAAGCGCATGTCGGTGCTGAGCGTCAGCTCCAGATCGATCCCGTCGGCACTGGCCTGCGCGAGGTAGTAACTGTCGAGGTACTCCCAATGGGCATGATGCCTGCCGTAGTCGAAGGATGGCTGGCAGTCGAGCCCGAACTGGATTTGCCCGGTCTCACAGTGCACCGTCCGCAGCAATATGTGCTCGGCGTCGTAGTCGGTGGGGGTTCGACGATGGGCGCTGTGGCCGGGTGTCTGATGCCGCCAGGGCCCGACCAGCAGCGCATCGCGAACCGTCGCCCACCCTTCGCCACTGCGCCAGCTCGTCTCCATGACCATCGTCCCGGGGACGTAGCGGCGATCGGTGGGCACCATGAATTCGACCGGGGCGAACCGAAACGAACCGGCGGAACGATCCAGTACGGCGGCAAAGACACTGGCGGAGTCGATGCGGGGCAGACACATCCACTCGATGGCTCCGCTGGGGGCGATCAGCGCAGTGACCTCGCAGTCGGAGATGAAGCCGTAGTCGTCGATGCGCGGGAAGGCCGTGAGACGCGGCGTGCGTTCGAACTCGTCGTCCATGTGCTGCTCCCTCGTTGTCTCGGCGCGGAAATCTGGCCGGTCAGTAGGGTCAACTCCACAACGTCACATGCACTTTCGGGCGGAACCGGGTGACTCCGACCCCGGACCCGCGGATCATCGCCTGGATACATCGCGGGGTGGCGATGAACCGCAGCAGTTCCGACACCGCGGGCTGTCGGGTGTCGGGTGGCAGAGTGGTCGCGCACCACTCGTCGGATACCTGAAGGCCGGCTCCCTTGATGCGGGTCAACCGACCGGCCGCGAGGTCGGAGGAGACGGCGAAGCCGATCGCGAGGGTGATGCCCCCGACCCGGCGGACCTCTTCGAGGGCGGCCGCGTCGCTCTGGAAGATCCGCTGGTGTGATTCGGGAATCGCCAACTCGCGCAGCATCGTTGCGATACGCCCGTCGACACTGCCGGCGCCGGGGCCCAGCATCCACTGCTGCTCCCGCAGCAGCGCCGGATGCGATGCGACGTCCGCCAGCGGGTTGTCGGGGCGCGCGACCGAAATGATCTGATACTTCAGGAACGGCCGGGTGGTGATGGTCGTGTCGGTGTCGTTCTGCCCGGGCCCCAGCGCGATGTCCACCGCACGGGTCTCGATCAAGCTGCGGAACTGGCTGGTGGGATGAACACTCAGCTCGACCGACAGATCCTTCGCCCGCGCCGCGAACAGGTCGATGAGGCCGGGCGCGGCATGTTCGGCGAACGCGCTCGATGCCGCGATCCGGAGCAGCCGTCGGCCGTGCGCCGCCTCGCTCACCTCGATGGCGGTCTGGCGCTGCAGTCCGAGAATCTCGATCGCCCGGCTGGCCAGGCGCAACCCACCGGGCGTGAAGGCCAGACCGGCCGCCGTGCGAGTGAACAGCGGGTCGTCGAGCTCCTTACGCAACTGCGCGATGTGCGTCGAGACACCGGCGTCGGATATCCCCAGCTCTCTGGCCGCCGCATGGACGGAGCCGAGCCGCACCACCGTCGAGTAGGCCCGAAGCTGGGCGGGCGTCACAACCCGAGTCTAGTTTGGAGGTGGACGCAGTGCCTACAGCCGCATCGCGCCCGGAGGACGCACCATGCAGGACGTGCTCACGGATCTGATGAAAACCTGGAACGGCGGGGGCACGGCGGGGGTCGCTACGGTCGTGCGGACCTTCCGTTCGGCGCCGCGACCGCCGGGCGCGGCCATGGTCGTCGCCTCGGACGGGACGGTCGGCGGTTCGGTCTCCGGTGGCTGCGTCGAAGGCGCGGTCTACGAACTCGCCACCGACGTCATCCGGACCGGTCGTCCGGTGCTGGAGCGGTTCGGCATCTCCGACGACGACGCATTCGCCGTCGGTCTCACCTGCGGCGGCATCATCGACATCTTCGTCGAGGCGGTCTCGCGGGCAACGTTTCCGGAACTCGGCGAGGTCGCCGCGGAGATCGCCGCTGACCGGCCGGTCGCGATCGCGACCGTCATCGAGCATCCCGACGCCGCCCGAAT
>NZ_JBHZCS010000019.1:66940-74520 GCF_042755705.1 Nocardia sp. NPDC059154 | reverse complement strand
GGGTCGGCGCGCGCCCACGATGCGGTGATCGATGACGCACGCGGGCTGCTCGCGGCAGGCCGCAGCGAGGTGCTGTCCTACGGTCCGGACGGGCAGCGCCGCGGCGAGGGCATGGCGGTTTTCGTCGCCAGCTATGCCCGGCAGCCGCGGATGCTGGTGTTCGGGGCGATCGATTTCGCAGCCGCCCTCGCTCAGCAGGGATCGTTCCTCGGGTACCGGGTGACGGTGTGCGACGCGCGGCCGGTCTTCGCCACCTCCGCCCGGTTTCCGACCGCCCACGAGGTCGTCGTCGACTGGCCGCACCGCTACCTGGCCGCGCAGATCGCGGCGGGTGCGATCGATTCGCAGACCGTCGTCTGCGTCCTGACCCACGATCCCAAGTTCGACGTGCCACTGCTCGAGGTGGCCCTGCGCGCGCCGGAGATCGGCTATGTCGGCGCCATGGGGTCGCGCCGCACCCACGACGAGCGGCTGACCCGGCTGCGACAGGCAGGTCTCACCGATGAGCAACTCGCCCGGCTCGCCAGCCCGATCGGGCTGGATCTGGGCGGCCGGACACCCGAGGAGACGGCGGTGTCCATCGCGGCGGAGATCATCGCGCGCCGCTGGGGCGGACACGGTCGCTCGCTGACCCGGACCGGCGGCCGCATCCACCACAAGGCGCAAACAGCCAGTTAAGCGATTGCTTAACTCGGTCTTGACGACCGCATCAGCGGGACAGAGGCTGAGCTTCTTCCCATTGATGTGAGGTAGATCACGTGCAAGTTCCTGGGCCATTCGAATATGAGCGCGCAACGGGCGTGGATCACGCCATCGGACTACTGGACCGGCTCGGCGACGAGGCGCGCATCGTGGCGGGCGGGCACAGCCTGCTACCGATGATGAAGCTGCGGCTGGCCAATCCGGAATATCTCATCGACATCAACGACCTGGCTGCCGAACTGGGCTACATCGTCACCGATCCGACCCTGGTGCGCATCGGTGCGATGGTCCGGCATCGGCATCTGCTCGAGTCCGACGATCTCGCCGCGGTGTGCCCGATTTTCCGTGACGCCGAGCGTGTGATCGCCGATCCGGTCGTGCGCAATCGCGGCACGATCGGCGGCTCGCTGTGCCAGGCCGATCCCGCCGAGGATCTCACCACCGTCTGCACGGTCCTCGGCGCCACCTGCCTGGTGCGCGGGCCGTCCGGCGACCGGGAGATCGCCATGGACGACTTCCTGGTCGGTCCGTACGAAACCGCCATGGCGCACAACGAACTTCTGATCGAGATCCGAATTCCGGTGCGGCATCGGACCTCGAGTGCCTACGCGAAGGTGGAGCGCCGGGTCGGCGACTGGGCGATCGCGGCGGCAGGGGCGACCGTGACACTGCGCGGCGACACGATCGCGGCCGCACGGATCGGTCTGACGGCGGTCAACCCCGATCCGGCGGCGCTGGCCGGCGCAGTCGACGCACTCATCGGCGTGCCGCCCACCGAAGACGTCTTCGCGGAGGCGGGCCGCCGCGCGAGCGCAGCGTGCTCACCTGTCACCGACGCGCGCGGCAGTGCGGACTACAAGCGCCATCTCGCGTCCGAACTGACGATTCGCGTGCTGCGTACCGCGGTCGAGCGCGTACTGAACGAATCTGCGCCGGAAGGGAATTAGCCATGCAGGTAACCATGACCATCAACGGCGAGCCGGTGACCGCGGAGGTCGAGCCACGCATCCTGCTGGTGCATTTCCTGCGAGATCAGTTGCGGCTCACCGGAACCCACTGGGGGTGTGACACCAGCAACTGCGGCACCTGTGTGGTGGAGGTCGACGGCGAACCGGTGAAGTCGTGCACGATGCTGGCCGTCATGGCCGACGGCCACGCGGTGCGCACCGTCGAGGGGCTCGAGGTGGACGGCCGGCTCGATCCCGTGCAGGAGGGCTTCATGCAGTGTCACGGGTTGCAGTGCGGCTTCTGCACGCCGGGAATGATGATCACCGCCCGTGCCCTGCTCGACCGCAATCCGAATCCCGACGAGCAGACCATTCGGGAGGCGATTTCGGGCCAGATCTGCCGCTGCACCGGATATACGACCATCGTGCGGTCGATCCAGTGGGCCGCGGCGAAGCAACGAGGCGAAGCGGTGGAGCCCGAACCCGCGGCCACACCGACGCCGGTAGGGAGCACGTCATGACCGCCGTCGAGCCCCGGCCCGAAGACAGAGTCGACAACGACCGCAAGCCGTGCGGTCACGGCAGGATGCTCCGCAAGGAGGATCCGCGGTTCATTCGCGGGCGCGGCAACTATGTCGACGACGTGCAGCTGCCCGGCATGCTGCATATGGCGATACTGCGTTCCCCGTTCGCGCACGCGCGGATCGTGAGCGTCGATGTCTCAGCGGCACAGGCACATCCGAAAGTCAAGGCGGTCGTCACCGGTGCCGATCTCGCGGCGAGGGGACTGGCCTGGATGCCGACGCTGTCCAACGATGTGCAGGCGGTGCTGGCGACGGACAAGGTCCGATTCCAGGGCCAGGAGGTGGCCTTCGTCGTCGCCGAGGATCGCTACTCCGCGCGCGATGCGTTGGAGCTCATCAATGTCGAGTACGAGATGCTCGATCCGGTGATCGACGCCCGGACCGCACTGGCGCCCGAGACGCCGGTGATCCGCGACGATCTCGAGGGCAAGCGGGACAACCACTGCTTCGACTGGGAGACCGGCGATGCCGCCGCGACCGAGGCGGTGTTCGCGCGCGCCGATGTCGTGGTCGAGCAGGAGATCGTCTATCCGCGCGTGCATCCCGCCCCGATGGAAACCTGCGGCGCCGTTGCCGATCTCGATCCCGTCACGGGGAAGCTGACGCTGTGGTCGACGAGCCAAGCGCCGCATGCCCACCGCACGATCTACGCGATGGTGGCCGGACTGCCCGAACACAAGATCCGGGTGATCTCACCCGATATCGGCGGCGGGTTCGGCAACAAGGTGCCCATCTATCCGGGATACGTCTGCGCCATCGTCGGGTCGCTGTTGCTGGGCAAACCGGTGAAGTGGATGGAGGATCGCAGCGAGAACCTCACCAGCACCGGATTCGCCCGCGACTACATCATGGTCGGCGAAATCGCCGCCACCACCGACGGCAAGATTCTGGCCATCCGGTCGACCGTGCTGGCCGATCACGGCGCCTTCAACGGCACGGCCGCGCCGCTGAAGTATCCGGCGGGCTTCTTCGGCGTCTTCACCGGTAGCTATGACATCGAGGCGGCCTACTGCAAGATGACCGCGGTCTACACCAACAAGGCCCCCGGCGGCGTCGCCTACGCGTGCTCGTTCCGGGTCACAGAGGCCGTCTACTTCGTCGAGCGGTTGGTGGACTGCCTCGCCTACGAGCTGAAGATGGATCCGGCCGAGCTGCGGCTGCGGAATCTTCTTCGCGCCGAACAATTCCCGTACAAGAGCAAGACCGGCTGGGTCTACGACTCCGGCGACTACGAGAAGACCATGCGTCTGGCGATGGACATGATCGGCTACGACGCCTTGCGTGAAGAACAGCGGGACAGGCGCGCCCGCGGCGAGTTGATGGGCATCGGGATGTCCTTCTTCACCGAGGCCGCGGGCGCCGGTCCGCGCAAGGATATGGACATCCTCGGACTCGGGATGGCCGACGGGTGCGAGCTGCGCGTCCATCCGACCGGCAAAGCCGTTGTGCGGCTGTCGGTTCAGACCCAGGGGCAGGGGCACGAGACGACGTTCGCCCAGATCGTCGCCGAGGAACTCGGCATCCCGCCCGACGACATCGACGTTGTGCACGGCGACACCGATCAGACACCGTTCGGCCTCGGCACGTACGGCAGCCGGTCGACACCGGTCTCGGGCGCCGCTGCCGCACTGGTGGCGCGGAAGGTGCGCGACAAGGCGCGCATCATCGCGTCGGGCATGCTCGAGGTCTCCGTCGCCGACCTCGAGTGGGAGAAGGGCTCGTTCCACGTCAAGGGCGATCCGTCCGCGGCCGTGACGATCCAGCAGATCGCGATGCGCGCACACGGCGCCGGTGATCTGCCCGAGGGGATCGAGGGCGGACTCGACGCGCAGATCTGTTACAACCCGGAGAATCTCACCTTCCCCTACGGTGCGTACTTCTGCGTCGTCGACATCGACCCGGGGACAGCCGTGGTGAAGGTGCGGCGCTTCCTCGCCGTCGACGACTGCGGCACCCGGATCAATCCGATGATCATCGAGGGTCAGGTGCACGGCGGCATCACCGATGGCATCGGCATGGCGCTGATGGAGATCATGGCCTTCGACGAGGACGGCAACTGCCTCGGCGGATCGCTGATGGACTATCTCATCCCGACGGCGCTGGAGGTTCCGCATTTCGAGACCGGGTACACGGTCACGCCGTCGCCGCATCATCCGATCGGCGCGAAGGGCATCGGCGAATCGGCCACCGTCGGATCGCCGGCGGCGGTGGTCAACGCGGTGGTGGATGCGCTGGCGCCGTTCGGGGTTCGGCACGCCGACATGCCGTTGACGCCGTCGCGGGTGTGGGACGCGATGCAGGGCCGGGCCACACCGCCCATCTGAGTGGGGTCCGAGCGATGGGGTCACCGATGAAGATGAACGAGCGTGCAGAGGAGCTGGTCCGCACCCGGACCCCGTTCGTGCACGCGACCGTCGTGCGCGCCCAGCAGCCGACCTCGGCGCACGCCGGGGACGAGGCGATCCTGTTGCAGGACGGGACGATCGAAGGATTCGTCGGCGGCCAGTGCGCCCAGAACTCGGTCCGCAAGGCGGCGCTGGGTGCCCTGCAGTCGCACGAGAGTGTGCTGCTGCGCGTACTGCCCGACGGCGATCTGCATTTTCCCGAAGCGCCCGGCGCGGCGGTGGTGGTGAATCCCTGTCTGTCCGGCGGCGCGCTGGAGATCTTCCTGGAGCCGCAGATCCCGGCGCCGCTGGTGCGCATCTGCGGCGCGACACCCATCGCGGATGCCTTGGCCGACATGTGCGAACTGGTGGGTTTCGGGGTGCGGCGCGGTGCTGCCGAGGCCGGCTCGCTGGATTCGCTGGCCGATACGACGGTGCTGGTGATCGCCAGCCACGGTGGCCCGGAGGCCGAGATGATCCGCGTCGCGCTCGACGCGGGTGTGGGGTACATCGGGATGGTGGCCAGCACGATTCGGGGCGCGTCGATCCTCGACGAACTCGAATTGACCGACGCCGAGCGGGCTCGCATCCGCACCCCGGTGGGCTTGCCGATCGGCGCCAAGACGTCCGCGGAGATAGCGGTTTCGATTGTCGCGGAAGTGATCCAGGCGATCCGTAAAGGTGGCTTGGCCGTCACGCCCCGCGCGGCGAAGGTCGCGATCGAGGTGCTCGATCCGGTGTGCGGCATGACCGTGACCGTCGGGCCGGACACACCGCATCTCATTGTCGACGGTGTCGACCACTGGTTCTGCAGCTCAGGCTGCCGCACCACTTTCGCAGCGACGAGGACAGGCTCATGACGAACGGGGTCGTCACCGGAGTGGTGCTCGCGGCGGGAACCTCGGAGCGTCTCGGCACGGCGAAACAGCTACTGCCGTACCGGAATACGACGGTTCTCGGCGCCACCCTCGACATGGTGCGGTCCTGCGCGTTCGATCAGATCATCGTCACGCTCGGCGGCGCGGCGGCGGCGGTGGCCCAGCAGGTCGATCTCACCGGGGTGGAGGTCGTGCTGGCCGATGACTTCGGTTCGGGCTGTTCGTCGTCGTTGCGTTCGGCCCTGAACCTGGTGCATCCTCGGGCCGCCGGAATCGTGCTGATGCTCGGTGATCAACCGGGTCTGCCGGCGGCGACCGTCGAGCGGCTGATCGCCGAGGGAACGTCCGCCGTGATCACGGTCTGCCGCTACCACGACGGTATCGGGCATCCATTTTGGCTGAGTCGCAGCATATTCGGCGAGTTGGCGCGATTGCACGGCGACAAGGCCGTGTGGAAGATCATCGAGTCGGGCCGCGTCCCGGTGTCGCAACTCGACGTCGACGCACCGGTGCCCTTGGACGTCGACACCTGGGACGACTACCAGCGCCTGCGCGCCGCGACGTCGCCATGATGTCGCCGTTCGACGATATCGAGGACGTGGTGCGGCGATTCGACGCCGACGACTACCTGCTCGATACCGGAACCGCCGCCGCCTTCTATCTGGCCACCACGTTGGGCCGGCCGCTGCTGCTGGAAGGTGAACCGGGAGTGGGCAAGACGACGGCGGCGAAGACCCTGGCCACCGTGCTGGGTGCGCCGCTGATCCGCCTGCAGTGCTACGAGGGCCTCACCGTGAGCGAAGCGCTGTACGACTGGAACTACCAGCGTCAGCTGCTCAGCATCCGGCTCGCCGAGGCGCGCGGCGCCGAGCTCACCGAAGCCGACCTGTTCACCGAGGCATATCTGGTCGACCGCCCGATCCTGCGCTGTGTGCGATATCGCGGCCCGACGCCCCCGGTGCTGCTGATCGACGAAATCGACCGTGCCGACGACGAATTCGAAGCGCTGCTGCTCGAATTCCTCGGTGAGGCCACGGTGACCGTTCCCGAACTCGGGACCTTTGTCACCGAACACCCGCCGCTCGCGGTGCTGACCTCGAACCGCAGTCGCGACCTGCACGACGCGCTGCGGCGGCGCTGCCTCTACCACTGGATCGACTACCCGGAACCGGCCCGTGCGGTGGCGATCGTGCGACGCACCGTGCCCGGGGCAACCGACGCGCTGATCGAGCACGCCACCCAATTCGTGGGCCGCGCTCGCGATCTCGATCTCGACAAGCCGCCCGGCGTCGCCGAGACCATCGACTGGATCGCCGCGCTGGTGACGCTCGACGTCGCCGATCTCACCGCGCCGGAGGCGGTCGCCGCGCTCAGCGCACTGGCGAAGACACCCGACGACCGCACCACGGTCCACGAGGCATTCGTCGAATACACCCGAAGCCTGGCTACCGGATGAGAGAGATACTCCGATGAAGATCGCCAATGAGTTCACCGTCCACGCACCCCTCGAGCAGGCATGGGCGGTGCTGACCGATCTCGAACAGGTGGTTCCGCTCATGCCCGGGGCACAGCTGGTCGGCTGGGAGGGCGAGGACTTCCTCGGCAAACTGAAGGTCAAAGTCGGCCCGGTGACCAGTGAATTCACCGGGAAGGCGAATTTCGTCGAGCGCGACGAACACGACCATCGCGCCGTCATCACCGGCAGCGGCCGGGATTCACGCGGATCCGGAAACGCGGCGGCGACCATCACCACGCAATTGCGCGAGGACGGTGACGAGACCCGTGTCACCGTGGACACCGACCTCAAGATCGTCGGCAAGCTCGCCCAGTTCGGCAGCGGGATGTTGCAGCAGGTGTCGGAGAAGATGATGGGTCAGTTCGTCGCATCGCTGGAAGAGAAACTCGCAGCGGGCGATTCGGCCGCAGCAGCGACAGCCGGGCCGGACAGCCGAGCGGCGCGGCCGCAACCGGTCGCGGAAACCGAGCCGGCGCCGCTCGATCTCGTCGAACTCGTCGGGCCCGCGATGATCAAGAAATACGCGCCCGCGATCGCGTTCGTGCTCGCGGCCGTGCTCGGAATCATCC
>NZ_JBHZCS010000019.1:55351-66930 GCF_042755705.1 Nocardia sp. NPDC059154 | reverse complement strand
CCGCAAGCGCAGCCCGTTCCCCCGCCCGACCTGTTCGGCAAGTAGAGCTCGGAATCATCCTGGTACGCAGGCAGATGCGCGGGAAGCGATGACGCGAGCGGCACTGCTGCGCGTCGATCTGGCCGCATTCGCTGTCGCGGTGGTCGCGCGGCTGCGGCGTGGTGGCGTCGCGGTGGCGCCGAGCGGGCCCGCGCTGTTCGTGCAGGCCTTGCGTCGCATGGCGCCGCGGTCGCGCACCGAACTCTACTGGGCTGCGCGACTCACGCTCGTCGATCGCATGCAGGATCTCGCCGCCTTCGACGCGGTCTTCGCGACGGTGTTCGCCGACGCGGTGCTGGGTGTGGACCCGCCGAGCCGAACGCACGGACTGCCGACCGAACGCGCGTCGGCGCCGGGCACGGGCGGTCGCGGGCAGTCCGGGCAAGGCGGTGAAGTCCCTTGGGCGACACTGCAATCAGCGACCGGTGCCGACCGATCGACCGATCGGGGCGTGGCGCTGCCGGACGTGCTGCCGAGCCGGTTCGCGGCACGGGAACAGGAACCGTTCGCCCGCTTCGATCCGGACGACCTGCGGACGGTCGGCGCCTGGCTGGAGCAGGCGTCGGCCCTGTGGCCGCAGCGCCGGAGCAGGCGCTACGCACACCATCCGCACGGCAAGCGGATCGACTTCCGGGCGACGATGGACCACTCCCGCCGCACCGGCTGGGAGCCGGCGGTGCTGGTCCGCACTCGTCACCGGCGCCGCCCGCGCCGAATCGTCATGATCTGCGACGTCAGCCGTTCGATGCAGCCGTATTCGACGATCTACCTGCACCTGATGCGGGCAGCGATGCAGCGCCGTTCGCCCGATCGCCCCGAGGTGTTCGCCTTCTCCACCTCGCTGACCAGGCTGACCGCGGTGCTGGCGCACCGCTCCCCGGATGTCGCGGTGGCCCGGGCCAACGACAAGGTGGTCGACCGCTACGGCGGCACGCATATCGGCCGGTGTCTCGGTACATTGCTCGCGACCCCGTCCGGCAACGCTGTGCGCGGCGCTGTCGTCGTCATCGCATCGGACGGCTGGGACAGCGACACCCCCGATGTCCTCGCCCGCGCGATGGCCCGGATCCGACGCCGGGCCTGGCGCGTCATCTGGCTCAATCCCCGTGCCGGCGACTCCCGATTCCAGCCGACCACCGGTGCGATGGCGGCAGCGCTGCCGTTCTGCGACATCATGATGCCAGCGCACACACTGGCGGGCATACACGCGTTCATGCAAACCCTGGCATCGACGATCGTCACCTGATGGCAAGACTGCGGATACCGTTGTGCCGCAAGGTTGAATCTCGGCTACGTCGAAGGCATGCTATCCGCCGAACTCGGAGACGACCTGGTCGGCGCCGTCGACGAGGGTTTGTGCGGCGTCATACCGGCAACCGAAACCACTGCTGTGCAATGAATTTCGCCGACGAACGGTGGGGCGGCGTAGTTTTCGACGAAAGGAAGCGTCAGTGTAGGCCTGCCAATGGTTCCCATGCGGACATGGCGGCAGTGACGATGGCCTCCAAGTCGGTGCGGGTGGCGCCATCGCGGGCCTGTATCGACATGCCTTGTTGGACTGTGGTGTAGAACGCGGCCATGATGTCGACGGTTGCTTCGGCGGGAAGGTCGCCCTCGTCGACCGCGCGGCGCAGCCGGGCCGCGATCGCGGCTTGCAGGCCGCGACGAAGGTCGGCGAGGAATGCCTGGGCTTCTTGATTTATCGTGGTCCGGGCGGCCAGGGTGACCATGCATCCGGGCGGAGTCGCGGGATCGGTGTAGAAATCGGCGCTCGCGCACAGCAACTCGTGTACCGCCTCGCGGGCGACGGGGGCGTGGTCGAGCGCGAGGCGCGCCGGATTGCCCACGATCGAGTCGTAAAGCTCGACAGCCGCACGGAAGAGTTGTTCCTTGGAGCCGAAGCAGGCATAGATGCTGGGCGAGGCGATACCCATTGCGGCCGTGAGGTCTGTCATCGACGTCCCCTCATACCCGTTGCTCCAGAACGCAATCATCGCCTGCCTCAGTACGGCGTCGCGGTCGAAGCCGCGGGGACGACCACGCTCTCCCATTCTCCACCTGCCTTCCCGTGTTCCCACGAATTCTGTGTCGCCCACTAAAGATATCTCTTGACGCGGCTTCCGGAGCACTGCTACCTATTTCTGTGTCGATCAACATAGAAATCGAGGGTGGGGACATGACAACTGAACGCAGCCCCTGGGGGGCACTGGGCGCGCTGTGCGTGGGCTACTTCACGATCCTGTTGGACATGACCATCGTCGCGGTGGCGAATCCGGCGATCATGAACGGCCTGCACACCGACATGTCCAAGGTGATCTGGGTGACCAGTGCCTACCTGCTCACCTTTGCGGTGCCGCTGCTCATCACCGGCCGCCTCGGCGACCGTTTCGGACCGAAATACCTGTATCTATGCGGACTTGCAATCTTCACCCTGGCGTCGCTGTGGTGCGGCCTGGCGGGCGGCATCGGCTCGCTGATCGCCGCACGAGCAGTGCAGGGTCTCGGCGCCGCGTTGATGGCGCCGCAGACGATGGCAGTGATCGGCCGAATCTTCCCCTGGGACAAGCGCGGCGCGGCGATGGGCGTATGGGGCGGAGTCGCGGGCATCGCGACGCTGATCGGCCCAATCTTCGGCGGTGCGCTCATCGACAATGGCGGCTGGCAGTGGATCTTCTATGTCAACGTGCCGATCGGCTTGCTCGCATTCGCGTTGGGCGCGTGGCTGGTTCCGGCGCTGCCGACGAACGATCACCGCTTCGACATCCCCGGGGTGATCGTCGTCGCGATCGGAATGTCGGCATTGGTGTTCGGCATCCAAGAGGGCAACAGCTACCACTGGGCGGGCTGGGTGTGGGGCCTGATCTTCGGCGGTCTCGTCGTCCTCGCGCTCTTTCTGGTGTACCAAGGCCGCACGAAGATCGAACCGCTGGTGCCGCTGGGCCTGTTCCGGAACCGCAACTTCTCCCTCGGCAATGTGGCGACCGGTGCGCTGGGCGCGGCGATGACGGCCCAGATGGTGCCGTCGTACTTCTACCTGCAGGCGGTGCGCGACCTGTCCCCGACGAAGGCGGCGCTGGTATTCGCCCCGATGGCAGTCGTTTCCGCCATCCTGTCGCCGGTGGTCGGCAAGCTCTCGGACAAGGTGGCGCCGCGCTATCTACTGACATTCGGCTTCGCCCTGTTCACTCTGGCGGTGTTGTGGTTCATCAGCATCGCCACCCCGCACGGGTCCATTCCGCTGATGTGCTCGATGTCGGTGCTCTGCGGTATCGGCAGCTCCTGCATTTGGGCGCCGCTCCCGGCGACGGCATTGCGGAGCCTGCCGCTGGAGCAGATGGGGGCGGCCTCGGGTATCTACAACACCACCCGCCAGGTGGGCTCGGTGCTCGGTAGCGCGGGCATCGGCGCGCTTCTCACCGCGCGCATGGCGGTGCATTCGCTGCCCGCCTCGTCCGGCGAAACCGGCCACCTCCCCGACCTCATCAAAGCGCCCTACGCTTCGGCCCTGACCGACTCGCTGTACCTCACAGTGATCCTGCTAGCGGTCTGTGTCGTCACTGCCGCGTTCTTCGCCCCGACCAAGACGGTCACCACCGCGCCGTCTCCGGCAGCAGAAGAGTCGGCCGTAGCCTGAAGCCGGACTGAGACAGTCGAATTCGGTATCCGGCCGATGGCGTGCGCGTCGGCGGCCGGATTCGGTCGAAGGAAAGACAATTCTCATGAGTGCTGAGCTCGTGCTCCGGACGGTCGAGGATGGCATCGCCACCCTGACCCTGAACCGTCCCGAGAAGTTGAACGCGCTGACGGTTGCCGGACGACTCGGTGGAGCGACTGACCAAGCGCTGAGCGGGTCAGGTAGGGCGTGCCGCCTCGGCGCGGGCAATGAGGAAATCGCGTTCGGTGTCGTTGCGGGCGTGGGCGATTGCGGCGCGGTATGCCTGTGCGGCTTCGGCATTTCGGCCGAGGCGGTGCAGGAGATCGGCGCGGACGGCATGGAAAAGGTGCTGGTCGTCGAGGTCCAACTGGTCCAGTTCGGCCAGTGCGGCTGCGGGTCCGGCGACCTCGGCGACTGCCACCGCGCGGTTGAGCCGCACCACCGGGCTCGGGGTGAAGGTGAGGAGCTGGTCGTAGAGCTGGAGGATCTGTGGCCAGTCGGTGTCGGCGGCGGTGCGGGCGTCGGTGTGCACGGCGTTGATCGCGGCCTGGATCTGGTACGGGCCGGGCTGGTTGCGGCGCAGGCATTTCCGGACCAGGGCGTGGCCCTCGGCAATCAGGGCTGTGTCCCAGAGACTTCGATCCTGCTCCGGGAGGGGCATGAGCTCGCCGGTCCCGGAGGTGCGTGCGGCACTGCGTGATTCGCTGAGCAAAAGCAGAGCGAGCAGGCCGTCGACCTCGGGTTCGTCCGGAATGAGTTCGGCGAGCACCCGGGTCAGCCGGATGGCCTCGGCGCACAGGTCGGCGCGGGTCAGGCACTCACCGGCGGTGGCGGTGTGACCCGCGGTGTAGATCAGGTAGACGACCGCGAGGACGGCGTCGAGCCGGGCGGGCAGCTCGGCGTCGGACGGCACTCGATACGGAATCCGGGCATCGCGAATCTTGCCCTTGGCGCGGGTGAGGCGTTGCGCCATGGTCGTTTCCGGCACCAGGAAGGCCCGGGCGACCTCCACCGTGGACAGCCCGCCCAGCAGTCGGAGGGTCAGCGCCACCTGAGCCTGGCGGGACAGCGCGGGATGGCAGCAGGTGAATATCAAGCGCAGCCGGTCGTCGCGCACCGCGCCCTCCTCGATCGGTTCGCCCTCTGCCCGGAGCAGCGCGGCCTGGGCGTATTTGTCCGCGCGGGCGGCCTCGCGGCGCAGCCGGTCCACCGCGCGATTACGGGCCGTGGTGATGATCCAGCCGGGTGGACTCGGCGGCAGCCCATCGCGCGGCCAGCGCTGCACGGCGGTCGCGAAGGCGTCCTGCACCGCGTCTTCGGCGATGTCGACATCGCCGAAGACACGGATCAGGGAGGCCACCGCGCGGCCGTAGTGCTCGGCGAAGACGGCCGCGACATCGACTGTGCCGGCAGGCATGTCAGCTGTCTCGAACGGGCCGGACCTCGATCGGCAGCCCGATGACGCGTGCCATGCGGCGACCCCAGTCCAGCGCCTCGTCCAGGTCGGCCGCGCGGATGACGGTGAAACCGCCGATGTGCTCCTTGCTTTCGGCAAAGGGCCCGTCGGTGACGAGTACCTCCGAGCCCTGCGCACGCAGCACGGTGGCGGTACTCGGCGCGTGCAGCCCGGCCGCGAACACCCACGCCCCCGACTCCCGCAGCTCGGCATCGAGTGTCGCCAGCTCGCTCATGATCTCGTCGAGGTTGTCCGGCGGCGCGGTGTCGTCGGGCTGGTAGATGCTGAGCAGGTACTCGGTCAACGCGACTCCTCTCCGGCGGGACGATAGGTGGCCATGAGGACACCGGTCGTCGTGGTGACGCTGTCGGTCAGCCGCAGCGGGCCCACGTCGACGCCGTCGAACAGGCGCGCGCCGGGACCGACCGTCAACGGGTGGATCGAGAGCAGGTACTCGTCGATCATGCCCGCGTGCATGAGGGAGCGCAGCAACTCGCCGCTGCCGAGGACCACCAGATCCAGGTCCGGCCGCCCGGCGCACAGCGCGCGCACGGCCGCGACCCCGTCACCGGACAGCAGGGTCGAGTTCTGCCACGGCAACGGCTCGGCGAGGGTGCGGGAGCAGACGAACTTCTCCGCCTTGTCCAGCACCTCGGTGAACGGATTGTCCGTCTGGTGCGGCCAGAATCCGAAGAAGTCCTCGTAGGTGCGACGGCCGAACAGCAGGCCGCCGTCGCTGTGCGCGGCCATGTGCGCACCCATGACGCGGCCCTGGACCGGATCCGCGTACCGGTGTGCCCAGCCGCCGCCGGTGAATCCGTTCCGGGTGTCCTCGTCGGCCCGGCCCGGCGCCTGCATGACGCCGTCGAGGGTGAGGTTGACGACCGCGGTGATCCTGCCCATGTTCGCTCCTTGGCTGCGGCCCGGCCAGATTGCCGGACTCACCCTCTACACGAACGGGTTGCCGCGATCACGACACCGCCGCGGAAATTTTCCGGCGCCATGGAATTTCCTCTCGTGCGCCGTGACGGGTTGTCGCGTGCCGTGACGCTACGCCCGCGCGGGACCGGCGTGAGGAGGTTTGCTGAAGAATTCCGCAAGGTACGCAATTAACAACTTACGCAATCAGTTAGACCCGTTCGGGCCCGAAAAAACCTGCGGGCGCCGCCGTTTCCGGCAGCGCCCGCAGGCTCGTTACGTCCGCGGCTCAGCTCAGCCGCACAGGCTCCCCGGCGCGGTGGCCGCGTCGAGGAACAGCACGGCCTCCTCCTTCTCGGCCGCCCCACCCGGAAGCTGTTCGGACAGCTGCTCCTTGGTCATGCCCGAAGCGATGGCCGCGCAGTCGGCCTTGCCGACATCGATGGCCGCGAGCTGCTGATCCTGATCGGTCAGCAGCTCACCGCGCCCCTGCAGATAGCTCACGAACACCTGCTCCGGCGCGGTCAGTGCGCGCTCCGCCCCGGCCACGCCCGTGGCCGCCCCCAGCAACGCGACCCCTGCAGCCATCACTCCGAAACCCGAAGCGAGACGGCTCTTTTTACCCACGAACTCTCCTTCAACATCGAACGAACCCGGCGAGCCTACCCCGGGCCGACCGCGGCCATGCGCGAAGCCGGACGGGCCGCTGGCCGGGGAATTCGGGTCAATCGCGTTCCAGAATGCTGGTCACCAGCATGGTGTGATCCTCGAGCCGCCGCCGCACCGTCCAGCCGAGTTCGGCGAAGGCCTGCTCGTACTCCTGGCGCGTCCACAGTCGCACGCCGGTGACCGCGTGATAGATCTCGTAGGTGGGCGAGAACCACGGCTGCTGTGTCCAATACGGGGCCTCGAGCAGGTAGCCGTCGCCGATCACCAGCCGCCGCAGGTTGGGGAACCAGTCCATCCAGCCGCGCAGCACCGCGGCGATGCCGTCACCGTCGCTGGCCAATTGGTGCAGCAGGAAGAACGACATGGCGGTGGTGACGGCATCACGGTCGACGGTGGCCAGCCAGGCGGGCGGTTCCGGTTCGGGCTGCACCGATCCGGCGAGCAGGGTGATGCGGTCGCCGAGCCCGCGCGCGGTGAGTTCGGCGGTGGCCGAGGCGATCACACCGTCCTCGATGTCCACGCCGAGGAACCGTTCCCGCTCGGCGACCCCGGCCAGCGCGAGCACCCGGCCGGCGTCGGCACAGCCGAGATCGATGGTGCAGCCGGGTGTTCCGGCCGCGATCGCGTGCCCGATGGCCTCGAAGATCTCCGGCCGCCGCCGCGCGATATCGGTGCAGCCGCGAGCCACCTCCCCGGGTTCGGTGGCAGCGGGAATGTATTCGCGGTGCGGGCTGTCCGACAGCTGCCGGAAGGTGGGTTCCCACCCGCGCACCGCCACCCGCACGAAGCCCCGGTTCTTGCCGACATCGTGGCCGGTGTGAGTGAGCTGGTAGCGGCGGCCGCGCCGCAGCAGGAAGCCGGCGCGCACCAGCCCCTCGGCGACGGTCTGCTGGATGCCGGTGGTGGGCGCGACGGTGTCGCCGCCGAGCAGGGTGACCCACCAGCCCCAGTCGTCGGCGGCGACGATGAGCTGGCCGGCGGTCTGGCCCTCGATGACGTCTCGGATGGTGAAATCGCCGAGGGCGGACTGCGGTTGGACGAGCGGGGTGACTGCGGTCATGATCGATCTTCCTGAGCGGTGGCGACGGCGATCGCCTGGATTTCGATGAGCAGCCCGTCGATGGGCAGGGTGGTGACGGTGGTGATCCGCGCCGGTGCGGCCGTCGGGAAATGCGTGCGGAAGGCGGAGTTCCAGCCGGGGAACCAGCGGCGATCGGACAGGTAGCAGTCCAGCCGCAGCACGTGCGCGCGAACGCTGCCCGCCGCGGTGAGGGCGGCGTCGAGCTGCCGGAAGACCTCGGCGGTCTGGCCCTCGAAGGATGCGGTGGTGACGGTCAGGGTGTCCGGGTCGACGGCGGCCAGGCCGGAGGTGAACACGAGCCCGGCCGCGGTGCGGGCCAACGGGAATGCGCTCACGGGGCGGCTCGCATGATCCGGGTGGCGTCGATCTCGGCGAGGGTGGCCGCGCCGGACAGGATCATCAGGGTGCGCAGCTCCTCGGTGAGCAGCTCCAGCACCCGATCCACTCCGGCCTCCCCGGCCGCGGCCAGGCCGTAGATGGCCGCGCGGCCCAGGATCACCGCGTCCGCGCCCAGTGCGAGCGCCAGGTACACATCGCTGCCGGTGCGGATGCCGCTGTCCAGCAGGATGGGTGTCTCCGGGCCCACCGCCGCGCGAATGCGCGGCAGCATATCCAGGCTGGCCGGGGCCGGATCGACTTGGCGGCCACCGTGATTGGAGACGACCAGGGCGCTCGCGCCGATGGCCAGGGCGCGTTCGGCCGCGGCGGGGGTGAGCACGCCCTTGGCGATCCAGGGCAGCCCGAACCCGGTGGCGGCGTCGGCCAGCTCGGCCCAATCCCACACCATGCCACCGCGTTTGAGCAGCTGCCCGAAGATCTCCGCCACGCCGGGAGCTCCGTCCTCGCCGGTCAGATTCCCGCCGAAGTGCCGCTGATCGGGGTCGAAGCGATTGGCCATATTGCGGGTGCGGAAGCCGCCGACCGGGCAGTCGAGGGTGACGCACAGCGCGTCGTAGCCCAGTCGCGCCACCCGGTCCGCCACCGCGGCCGCGTGCCCGAAGGGATGCACCTGCGCGATCCGGGCGGCGCGCGGTGCGGCGGCGCGTACCCGCTGATAGGAGAAGCTGCCCGCCTCCGGCACGACGGACAGCGCTCCCCGGGCCTGGGCGGCCCGGGCCACGGCCGGATGCCCGTCCGGATGGAACAGCGCGTCACCGCCGAAGGGTGCGGTGAGAAGCGGTGTCTCCAGGGGCATTCCGAGGAATTCGGTGCGGGTGGAGGGCGCGCCCACCCCGCTCATCGGTGCGGGCAGGATGCGCCAGCGGTCGAAGGCGAGCCGGTTCTCCCGCAGGGTGATCTCCTTACCCGCGCCGCCCTCCATGAAGTCCAGGACGTCGGCGGGCAGCGCGGTCGCGGCCGCGCGATGGATCTCGTCGAGGGTCCCGAAGTCGACGCGGGTCGGGTAGAAGCTGTCGAGCTGCGCGGTCACGCGGCACCTCCGGTGGTCACCGTCGCGGTAGTGGTCGCTGCGCTCGATTCGGCCATCGCCGGGGTGGGATCGGGTGCCGGGGTCGGATCGGGCACCTGGGTCGGATCGAGCGCAGCGGCGGTGTGGCCGGGAGCGGCGGTCGCGTGGCTGCGACCGAAGAACAGATACAGTGCGACTCCCGCCGCGCTCCAGATCACGAACCGCAACCAGGTCAGTGCCTCGAATGTGGTTGCCAGCCAGATGCATCCGGCGATGGCGCAGACAGCCACCACGGGCAGGAAGGGAACCCGGAACGGACGCGGGCGGTCGGGTGCGGTGCGGCGCAGGACGAGCACGCCCACGGCCACGATCACGAACGCGAACAGCGCGCCGATATTGACCAGCTCCGCCACCGTGCCGATGGGTAGCAGCCCGGCCACCGCGGCGACGACGGTGCCGAGCAGCAGGCTCAGCCGGACCGGCGTGCCCCGGGAACCGGTGCGGCACAGCGCCTTCGGAACCATGCCGTCCCGGCTCATGGCGAACACCAGGCGGGTCGGGCCGTAGCACACCATGAGTAGTCCCTTGGTGAGCGCGACCACCGAGGCCACCAGGATCACCTTGCCGATCCACCCGGCGCCCACTGCGGCCAGCGCGGTCGCCACCGGCGCGGCATTGCCGAGGGTGGAATACGGTGCGACACCGGTCAATACAGCGCTGACCGCCACGTAGAGGGCGGTGGCGATGACGACCGAGCCGATGATCCCCCAGGGCAGATCACGGCGCGGATCGCGGGTCTCCTCGGCGGAGGTGGCGACGACATCGAAACCGAGATACGCGAAGAACGCCAGCGCCGCGCCGGCCGCGATGCCGTGCACGCCGAAGGGCAGGAACGGCGACCAGTTGCCGGGATGCAGATGGGGCGCGCCCACCGCGATCACCAGGACGAGGACGCCGATGGTCAAGGCCACCAGAGTTTTCACCACGACTGCGGTGAGTCTGACCTCGAACACGAGCACACCGATCAGCGCGGCGACAATGAGGACCGCCGGAAGATTGATGACGCCACCGTCACTGGGGCCCGCGGAAATCGCCTTGGGCAGTGTCACTCCGAACAAGGAATCCAGGGCGGCCCCGAACAATCCGGACCAGCCGATGGCGATGGCCGATGCCGCCACGGCGTATTCGAGCAGCAGATTCCAGCCGACCAGAAACGCGGGCACCTCGCCCAGCGTGCCGCGGGTATAGGTGTACGCGCTGCCGGAGAGCGGCGTCATGGACGCGAGTTCGCTGTAGCACAGCGCCACCAGCGCGCAGATGGCCCCGGCCAGCACGAACGACAGGACGATGGCCGGTCCCGCCTTGGTCGCGGCGGCAATGCCGGTGGTGACGAAGATGCCCGCGCCCACGATGGTGCCGACGCCCATGGCGATGAGGTCCACCCGCCCGAGACTGCGGGTGAGCGTTCCGTCGGCGGCCGGGGTTGCCGGAGTCACGCCGGCCCGAGTTTGTGCTGCCATTTCTGGAATCCATTCGGAGAGAATGTCTTTGGAGCTGATGCATTCCAGTGAAACGGCCGTAGTTTATGTGGCGGTGAACTCGCGTAACGACTTCGTTTCGTCGAATTCTGGAGTTTTCGTCAACGTAAGGCATTGCGGGCATGCGTAATTGCGCGCGATCGGAATTCGCGCGCGATCAATTGTGCCGTTCCATTCGATGCGTCGAATATGCGGCGGAAGAATTATGCGGTTGTCGAGATCTGCGGAGTGGGAACGGAGTCCGTGGCGCGCGCCGTTGCGCGCCGACGGACGACTGCGGTGGTCATGGCTACCGGAACGAGGACGACCGTGGCGGCGAGCACCGCGTCGCGTATGGACGCCACGGTCGCGATGGCTCCGAAGCCCACCGTCGCGACCGCCGCGCACGCGTAGGCCACGCCGGCGAAGCGTGCGGCGGCCCGAGCGTGCTGATCGGGAGGTGTTGCGGCACTGACGATCCGGAGTCCGGAGCGATAGGCGATGCCCTGCCCGAAACCGGCCACCGCGCCGCCGCACAGCAGCAGCGCCAGGCTGGGCAGCCAGGACACGGCCGCCGCCAGCGCGACCCCGGCGATGATGATCCACTGCGCCGCAACGGGTTCGGCGGCGAGCCTGGCCGGCGCGACCAGGCGCTGCGCCAGCCAGGCGCTCACCAGATACAGCGTAACGGGCAGCGCCGGCAGGGCGAGATTCGTCGTGCCCAGCAGCTCCGCACCGTAACTCGGCAGCAGGGCGACGACCAGTCCCGCCGACACCCAGGCGGCAATGCCGCTGAGGTATCCGGCGATTCGCGGTTCGACGGTCTCGGGAGCCGC
>NZ_JBHZCS010000019.1:0-55341 GCF_042755705.1 Nocardia sp. NPDC059154 | reverse complement strand
TCGGGGGGACGGGCGGCAGTTCTTATTGGGTTGCGCTTGGAAAACGGCGACACCATCCCCTCCCCCCTCCCTTTCCCCCCCCACGCGATCGCTCAGCACCGCCATCGCGGTCACCGCGAGCAGGATCGCGTGCCCCAGATAGACGGTCACCCCGGGTGCGGGCAGATACTGCGCCACGACCGCGGCCGCGAGCGTCCCCAGCGCCGAGCCGAGCACGGTCGCCACCGCCATGGCCGTGCGCCCGCGTTCGCCCTTGCGTTCCAGGATCAATCCGGCCAGCGAGCCGGTCACCAACCCCACCGACAGCCCCGCGCAGATCCGCGCGGCGACCACCGGCCACGGCGAATGTGCCACTGCCATGGCCACATCCGCGGCGATGCCGAACCCGCTGCCCACCCCGATGCGCCACCACCAGCCCCGTCGGGTGGGCGGCGTACCCACCAGTGCGAGCGCCGGGGTCAGTGCGAACAGGTAGGCGGCGAAGATCACGGTGATGAGCAGGGGTGCGAGCGTCCAGGCGTGCCGGTAGTACGGCATCATCCCGGTCGCCATGTTCGGCTGCGCCATGATCAGCACCAGCAGCGCCCCCGGTGCGGCTGCCCGCATCCCGGCCTCCTAATTGAGGAGATCTTCTCTGTTAGAGAATAGGGAACTGAGAAGAACTTCTCTACTCGAGTGCCGTGCACTGATACCGCGTCGCGCTCGCGCAGGATGGAGGCGTGCCCGTGAACACCCGCAGTGACGCCCAGCGCAGCCGCGTGCTGCTGGTCGACGCGGTCCAGAGCCTGCTGGAGGCGGGCCGGATCGGTTTCTCCATCCCGGAACTCGCCGCCGCGGCGGGTGTCGGCGTGGCCACCGCGTACCGGCATTTCCCGACCCCGCAGGACGCCCTGCAGGCGTTCCATCGCCGCGCCATCGAACATCTGGTGCAGGCGCTGGCCGCCGTCGACGCCGGCCCCGATCCGGTCGAACGCTTCCACCGCTGCTGCCGCACCTGGGTGGACCAGGCCGGGCAGTGGGGTCCGGCCGTGCGCTACATCCGCAGCTCCCGGGGCTTCATCGAACGGCTGGCCGACGGCGACGAATCCATCACCGCCCTGCACGACATGCTCGCCGAGGTGCTCAATGCCCCTGCACGGCAGGGCAAGACCGCCGAATTCGACCTCACCTACGCGGTGCTGCTGTGGATCACCATCTTCGACGAGCGCGTGGTCTACGACCTCACCGAACACCGCCACTGGAGCCCCGCCCAGGTGACCGACCACCTCACCCGCGCGGTCGCCGGAGCGCTCGGCATCACGGTCTGACGCACCTCAGCCGACGGGCCGGCCCGCCAGTGCCGCGGCCACCCCGAGCGCGCCGGCGCCCAGCAGGGCGCTCACCACACCGCGCCGCGCCGCCAATAGCCACGCCGCGGCAGCCGCGAGCACCGCGAACTGCCAGAGGTGGTGCAGCGCGAGGGCGAGCGGGATCGCGGAACCCGCGATCGCCCCGATGACCGCGGGTCCGGCACCGGTGAAGAACGCCTGCACGCGCTGGTCGGCCCGCAGCCGGTCGAAGTACTTGCCGCCGGCCAGCACGAAGGCGAACGACGGCGCGAAAGCGACCGCGGCGGCCAGCAATCCGCCCGGTACGCCCGCGGCCGCGTACCCGACCACCGCCACCGTCTGCACCACCGGGCCCGGCGTGATCTGGCCGAGCGCAACGGCATTGAGGAATTGCGCTCCGGTCATCCAGCCGTAGCGGTCGACCGCATCGGCCTGCATGAGCGGAATGATGACGAAACCCCCGCCGTAGGACAGCGCGCCCACCTTGAAGGCCACCCAGCACAGCGCTGCCAGGCCGCCGGTGGCCGGCCCGGCCGTCGGTGCCAGCGGCCACGCGGATACCCGGCTCGGGGACAGGCCGCCGCGTATCCCCACCTCGACCAGCCCGGCCCCGATCAAGACCAGTACCAGCCAAGGTCCCAGGACTGCGGCCGAGACGATTCCCAGTGCGGCATAGGAGATCCAGCGGGCCCGAGCGGCTCGGCCGTTGCCCGCGCGCCTCCAGCCGGCCGGAAGCAGGCCCATCGCAGCATGCACCGCGACGGCGGCGACCGCCGCCCCCGCCCCCGCCGCGGCGCCCCGCACCCACACCGGGCTGCCCGCCGCCAGGAAGACCGCGGCCAGGACCAGGATCAGTGCCAAACCCGGTGCGATGAAACAGCATCCGCCGACGAGCGCCCCGGCGGTGCCGCGCAGTCGCCAGGCGGTATAGATCGCCAGCTGCGTCGAGGCCGGTCCGGGGAGCAGATTGGTCGCGGCGATGGCGTCCTCGAACTCCGCCGCGTCGAGCCAGCCGCGCCTCCGCACGCACAGGTCCCGGAGCAGGGCGATGTGCGCGGGTGGCCCGCCGAAGCCGAGGCAGCCGATACGCCCCCACTCGCGGGCGATCGTCCACAGCGTGACCACTCCGGCTCCTCCTCCGTCTCCCGAATCCGACGGCCGACCTTAGCCCTCGGTCGGTGACGATGCTCGGGTACGGCGGCGCCGGGCTCACTTCAGGGCGGCGTGCAGCAGGGTCACCCCGGCGGTGAGGGCCGCGCCCGCCACCGACCAGCTGGTGCCCGCGGGCTGAGTGGACAGCACCACCACGGCATAGCGATAGGGCTGATCGGGGGAGGGGGAGACCAGGCCGGTGGTGTCCAGGGTGGTCGAGGAGTCCAGATCCATCCAGCCCTGTTTGACCGCCCAGGTCGCACCGGTGAGGGCATCGGGGATGCCGAAGTACTGGTCGGTGCCGTCGGCGGCGGTCTCGGAGGCGTTGTGCAGCGCGCCGACGATCAGGTCCCGGGCCGGGGCCGGGATCGCGGTGGTGATGTAGTGGAAGACGGAGACCACATCCCGTGGCGTGGTGAGGGTTTCGCCCCACTGGGCGGTGTCGTCCGGTGCGGTGGTCGCGGACAGTCCGATGGTGGCGACCATGCGATCGATGATGGCGTTGTTGCCGCCGTTGTCCCACATCACGTCGGCGATGTCGTCGTCACTGGTGGACAGCATCCGGGTGATCTGGGACGTGGTGTCCGGATCCGGTTGCCAGTTCTGGGTTTTCAACGCGTCCAGCGCGATGAGCAGCTTGACCACCGAGGCGGTGTAGAACTGCTCGTCGGCATTGAGACTGGCGATGGCCGCCCCGGTGGTGGTGTCCACCACGTCGATGCCGACACTGGTGCCGGGCGAGGCCGCCTGGATGGCGGTCTGCATCTGCTGGGCGATGGCCGTCACCGAAATGGGGTGCGGAGCAATCACAGTAGCGCTGGGTGCCGTGATCTCGGGTACCTGGCCGACACCGGCCTGATCATGAGACGTGGCGAACGCAGTGGGAGCGCTGAGGGCTGCCAGGGAGATCACGGCGACGAAACTGCCGGCCGCGATCCAGAACCACCGTGCGTGCGGTGAAGGGGCCTGAATCGGGGTCATAGACAATTAGATCGACACGAACCTCGAGACATTTCCAGCCGAAAGCTGTCAATTTCCTGTTAACTGCAGCGCAATCGGATCTCGGTTCGGAGACAGTTCTGACCGGCTAATTCACCGCGAACTCAGATCATTTCCGGGCCGGGATTCATCCGCCCTGGAGACAGTGATGGGTACCAGTCGTGAGATTGCTCGAAACACCCTCGTAAAGGGCCTCGCTCCACTCGGTTTCGGGGTGCTGCCCATGATCGTCCCGGTTCTCGTCCACGCTGACGCGGACTATGGCAACGGATGTGTTCTGTTCTCCGACAACACATCAGCAACTGTGGACTCGCTCCGGTTCAGATTCATGCTGGGCGGCAGCGGTCCACTCGGGTGGGCGCGCGCCCGGTCACACGCCGCGGTAGATCTTGCGGGCGGTGGTGATCAGCGGAATCTGGATCGGGAGGCGCAGCAGCGCGCCGATTTTCAGCGGCAGCGGGCGATTGCTGCGCAGCCAGTCGGCGGTCAGCTGTAGGTTGGCGGGGAAGACGGCGAGGAAGACCAGCGCGGCCAGGCGTGCGCCCAGACCGCGGGTGCGGGGGACCACGAGCAGCGCGCCCGCAGCCAGCTCGGCCACGCCCGAAACCTGGGTGTAGGTACGGGGTTTGCCCGGGAGCTGGGGCGGGATCATGGTGTCGTAGGGCTTGGGCATGAGGAAGTGCAGGACGCCCGAGCCGAGCAGCAGGGCGGCCAGCGCAAGGGCGCGGGCCCGAATGCCATTGGAGCCGACCGGTTGGATTGCCGCGGGGGAGTGCGACAGATCTGCTGTCATCGTTGCAGCATAACCGGTCGGTATGTATTGCCCGGCGGGTAACCGGGTTCCGCATCTCTGCTCGGAGTGTCGTCGTGGCGAGTGGCCGATCGCCAAGGGATAGCGCACAATTAGGCGGCTATCCGGCTCGAGCAGGGGAAGTTATGAAGGCGCACAAAGGGCTTGCGATGGCCCTGCTGGTCCTGGGTTTGACGGTCGCGTGCTCGAAGGGGGAGGCCACCCATCCGGCCAATGCACCGGCACAAGCGGTTCCGCAGCCCGCGCCCAAGGAGAAGGAGGGCACGATTCCGGTCGGCCCCGGTCCCCAGGGCACATACACGGTGGCGGCGCAGCCCGCGCCCGGCAGCTGCCACTACCGCAAGACCGCCGACGGCCAGCCGCTGCCCGACCCGAACTGCACCCCGGGCGCGACGAATCCCAAAGTGACAGCGGCGAATCTGGCCGACACCATCTGTAAGTCGGGCTATACCGCCTCGATTCGGCCCAACACGTCGATCACGAATCCGGAGAAGGCCGCCAATATCAAGTCCTACGACTACACCGGCGACCCCCGCGATGCCGAGTACGACCACCTGATCTCGCTGGAGCTGGGCGGCGACCCCAACGATCCGCGCAATATCTGGGTCGAACCGCCGTCACCGGGCCACCAGGCCGGCGCCGGGCCGAACAATCCCAAGGACGGCGTGGAGACCAAGCTGCACACCCTGGTCTGCAATGGCAAGGTGGCGCTGGTCGACGCCCAGGTGGCGATCGCCACCGACTGGACCACCGCGCTGGCGAAGGTCGGCTTCCCCAATAGCTAGGGGCGCGTCGCGCCCGGCGTGCCGGGCCGAAACCACCGCTGGACTCGAACCCGCGGGCCTACGATCGAACGATGTCAGCGCCGCAGGACCCCTCGACGATGATCGAGGGCCGGGTCGTGCACAAGGTGAGCAACGCACTGAAGATCACCTTCAGTGCCGGCCCCGGTGACCCGCTGGCCACCGGGGTGCAGGGCGCGGGCAATGGTCTCGCGACCAAGGCCGCCATCCTGTTCGGCTTCAAGAACGGCGGCACCGGCAAGCACCGCATCACCTACGCCGACGGGTCGGTGGTGTGGGTGGAGTCCAAGGACTCCGCGCCCACCGTGCTCAGCCGGGGCGACGGGACCTCGCTGGCCACCATTCAGCGCGCCGACACCTCGACCGCCGTGGGATCCACGGCGGGAACGCTTTTCCACTTCGTACCCGATCCGGAGGAGGCCCGGACCCCGGAACTCTTCCGCATCGTGGTGCTCGACCGCATGGGACAGGAGACCGGCCGCCTCGACGTGGTACGCACGGTCGGCGGCTGGACCCTGCGCCGTATCGCGAACGATCTCTACGACGAGTCCTTCTGGTGGGATCGGGCCGGGCAGCCGCTTCCCGTCCCGATCCTGGGCACCCGGCTCTGGCTCGAGCACCCGCTCGACCCGGTGGAGCGGGACGTGCTGCTGGGCGTCTGTGTGGACATCGCTCTGGGATTGCGACCGTACATCGCGGTCATGAAGTAGGAGAACGGCTTCCGGGACTTCCGCCCGCCTGTACGGGAGTCCCGGAGGTCCGGGGTGGGCCGTCAGTCGGAGACCTTGATGACCAGCTTGCCGAGATTCTTGCCGGTGAGCAGGCCCTGGAACGCGGCGACGGCATGGTCGAGGCCGTCGACCACATCCTCGAGGTAGACGAGCTTGCCCTCCGCGATCCACTGCGCCGCCGCCGGATAGAACTCACCGGCCTGGCCGGCGAACTCGGACACGATGAAGCCGCGCACGGTCAGGCTCCGGCGCAGGATGCTCGACATGAGCAGCGGCAGCCGGTCGGGGCCCGGCGGCAGGTCGGTGTCGTTGTAGTTGGCGATCAAGCCGCACACCGGAATTCGGGCGAACTGATTGAGCCGGGGCAGGACGGCGTCGAAGACCGCGCCGCCGACATTCTCGAAGTAGACGTCGATGCCGTCCGGGGTCGCGGCGGCCAGCTGCTCGGCGAAGTCGGGGGCGCGGTGGTCGACGGCGGCGTCGAAGCCGAAGCGCTCGCGCAGCAGGGCGACCTTCTCCGGACCGCCCGCGATGCCGACGGCTCGCGCGCCCTTGATCCTGGCGATCTGGCCGACGGTCGAGCCGACCGGTCCGGTGGCGGCGGCGACCACCACGGTCTCGCCCGGCTTCGGCTGCCCGATGGTGAGCAGACCGGAGTACGCGGTCAGACCCGGCATGCCCAGCATGCCGAGGGCGGTGGTGAGCGGCGCGGCGCTCGGGTCCAGTTTCTGCAGAGCCCGCACCTGCTCGACCGAGTGCGTCTGCCAGCCGCCCCAGCCCAGCACGATATCGCCCGGCCGCAGTGCGGGATCGGTGGATTCGAGGACGCGGGAGACGGTCGCGCCGCACATGGTCTCGTCGATCTCGACCGGCGGGGCGTAGGAGGGCGCGTCGCTCATGCGGCCGCGCATGTACGGGTCCAGCGACAGGTACAGCGTCTGCAGCAGCGCCTCGCCCGGCTGCGGCGGCTCCAGTTCGACCGTCTCGGTGCGGAAATTCTCCGGCTGCGGCATACCGGTCGGGCGGGAGGCCAGGACTATACGGGTGGACTTCATCGTCGGAACAACCTTTCGATGGGCAACCCCTTCATTCTGGACATTGTGGACCCACGTCAGGTCTGTTCCGCGCGCCAGGTATCGAAACTCGTCATGATGTGACGGCGGACGGTCGCCCACTCCGGCACCAGGCCCGCGGCGAGGAATTCGAAGCCGACGCTCACCGGCGCGACCTGCGCCGGCGTCGACAGCTCGTCGAGCAGGACCGCTACCCGCTCCCGATCGGATCCCGTTCCCGTGGAACGGGTTTCGACCACGGCTTGTGAAGTCGTCCGACTGATCAATGCGCTTGTCCCGCAGCCGATATGGAACACGACGAGGTGATCGGCAGCTGAACCCGGGCTCGCCGGTCCGCTGACGGGGGCATCGGTCAGGCGGCGGGCTTTCTTGTTACTCGGGGGTGTGGCCCTCGGCGTGGATGGTGTTGCCGTAGCAGCCTTCGGGTTGTCGGGCCAGGAGTGGTGGCAGTTGGCGGGTGATGGCGGCTACCGGTTCGGAGCGGGTGGTTGCGTCGTGGGCGGGCTTGTCGATCCAGAGTTGGGTGAGCCAGATGGTGTCGGGGTCGTCGGGAGCTGTGTTGATGGTGTAGGCGAGCAGGCCGCTGGTGGGGCCACCGGCGCGGAATCCGTTCTGGAGCAAGGCGATCAGGTCGTCGCGGCGGCCGGGGAGGGCGGTCATTCGGCCGTAGACGCTGAACATGGTGTCGTCGGACATCGGTCACCCTTTCGGTTGGGCGGTGCGTCGTCGAGCCTACGTTGGAACCCGTTGCACAGGTTGGTGGTTGGGTGTGCGGTACTCGACGGCCGCGGACGTAGTGAATCAGCCCGGGTGACTGGGTGGTGGATTTGAATGGGGGGTTACGTTTTGCGGTGAGTCGGGGGTTTGGGGTGGCGGGGGTGGGGAGGGGGCAGGAGAATTTCGGGGTCTGGCCGGAGTGCGCGGTCGGGGAGAAAGAGGACCGCTATGGCGGGACGGCGACTGGTGGGGACGGCGCTGGTCGGGCGGGTGCGCGCGAAGGTGGCCGAGGATGGGCTGCTGTCGGTGTTGCGGGATATCGGGTTCGTCAGTCTCGGGAAGTACGGGCAGTTCCTGGTGACCGCGGTGACCGTGCCATTGACCGCGCGGACGCTCGGGGTGAGCGGGGTCGGGCTGCTTGCCATCGGGATGTCGGCGTACTTTCTGGGCTCGCTGCTGGTGGACCTCGGCATCAATACGTTTCTGGCCGCGCTGCTGAACGAGGAGGGGCTCGACGAGCTGCGGGGGAGTTACCTCGCGGTGCGAGGCGCGGGGCTGAGCATCATCGCGGTGGCGCTCACGGCCGGACTCGCCGTCGGCGTCGGCCCGCACCTGCGCATGATCCTGCTGGGGCTGTTCGTGGGCGGATTCCTGTCCATGTCCGAGGACTGGCTGCTGGTGGGGCAGGCCAGATTCGGGGCCTCGATGACCTATCAGATCGCCGGGCGCGTGGTGTACCTCGTGCTGCTGGTCGCGGTGCTGCCGCGACTTCCGCACGCCGAGGTGGTGCTGCTGTGCCTGCTGCTGTCGTCCGTGGTCACCGTCGCGCTGACCTGGCGGGACGCCCACACCCGGTTCGGCCGCCCGGGCCGCCCCACCAAGGTCGTGATGATCCTGCGCACCGGCGCGCCCGTACTCGCGTCACGGCTGCTCGTGACCAGCTACGGCCAGGGCACCGCCACCGTCTACTCCTCGGTGCTGGACGCCGCCTCGCTCGGGTTGTATTCGGCGAGTGACAAACTCGTGCGCGCGGTGCAGTCGCTACTCGATCCGATCGGGCTGGCGCTGCTGCCCCGCATGGCTCGCGAGCGCACCGATCCGAATTTCTGGCGGCACGAGATGCGCGCCCTGGCCGCCTGCGTGATCGTGGCCGCCGTTGCCGTGGCGGGGATCTGGGTGACCGCCCCGTTCGCCGTGCAGCTCATCTACGACGACGATTTCCGCGCCGTGGTGCCGATCCTGCGCGTGGAGGTCTGCATTCTGGTCGCCACCGCCACCACCTCGTTCGTCACCACCGCCATCCTGCCGGTGCGTCAGGACACCGTCGGCATCATGATCGGCGCGGTGATCGGAACAGCGGTGGCGGCCACCGCGCTGCTCCTCACCCTGCGCACCCACTCGGTGTGGACGCTGGTGTGGGGCACGGTGGCCGCCGAATTCTGTGTCGCCGCCTGGTATCTCGCGCGGACCGGTCAGCTGGCCGCGCGCGAGCGGATTCAGCCGGCGCTACCGGCCACCCACTGATCCCAATTCAGCGTCCAGTCGCCGTTCTGCCACACCTCGAGCGGTGCGCCGCCGGTGTTGTGCACCTCGACCACGTCGCCGGGGTTCGCGAAGTTGAAGAACCACTGCGCGTTCTCGGCATTGAGGTTGAGGCAGCCGTGTGAGGTGTCGGTATTGCCCTGCGCCCACACCGTGGAATCCAGCTCGTGCAGATAGATGCCGTCGGTGCTGATGCGGGTGGCCCAGCTGATGGCCTCCTTGTAGCCGAGCCGCGAATTGACCGGCAGGCCGTAGGTGGAGGAGTCCATGATGACCGGGTTGGCCTTGTCCATGACCGTGTAGGTACCGGGCATGGTCCAGAACGTGAAGGTCTTGCCCGCGATGGTCTCGCTGCCGCCGCGGCCCATGGAGGTGGGCATGGTGCGGATCAGCTGACCGTTCTCGAACACCTGCACCTGATGGGTGTTGTCGTCGGCGATCGACACATGCGACGGGCCGATCACGAAGTTGGCCTTGGAGTCCTCCTGGCCGAACAGGCCGTTGCCGACCTCGACGCCGTAGAGGTTGGCCGCCACGCTCACCTTGGTTCCGGTCTTCCAGTACTCCTTGGGCCGCCAGTGCGCATTGCGGTTGTCCATCCAGTACCAGGCGCCGTCGACCGGCGGATCGGTGGTGACGACCAGACGCTTCTGCGCCGCGGCCCGGTCGGGGATGTCCTCGTCGAAGTGCGCGACGATGACCATGCCCACGCCGTAGCTGTTGCCGTCGACGATCGCCTGCCCGCCCGTGGTGTTCAGATACACCTTGGTCTGATTCTTCGGGGCGATGGTCGTGAAGCTGGAGGTGACCGGACCGGTGGGACCGGTCACGTCCATGCCCGAGGCCTTCAGCGTGTACGTGCGGCTGTAGCCCAGCTGATCGTTCGGCTTCCATGCCGTCTTGTCCGGCGTGTAGGTGCCCTCGATGACCTTGCCGTCCTCATTGGTGAGCGTCACATCGGTCAGCACGCCGCTGGAGGTGCTCACCTTCACCGGCGCCGACGGATCCACCTTGTCCGTGCCCTGTGCGGGGGTGATGGTGATGGACTGCGCGACCGGAGTGCGCGGACCCACATTCCCGCTCGGGAGATTGGACGAGCAGGCCGCCAGCACCAGCACCAATGCGATCAATACGCTCGCTGCGGCGTTCGTCCGAAAACGGCGGGGTGGCATAGCTTCCCTCCTGTAATCGCCGTGCGCCGCACTGCTGCACAGCATCTTGTTACTGCCCAGCGTAGTAGATTACCCTCCGTTTCTGATCTTCCATCGCCAGGTCATGCTGACGAAATGACAACGATGTGAGATCCGCGCGCGACACGCCGTTGGGCAGTGGTCATTTCAGCGATTGTTCTTTGATAGCGAGTTGCTGTTGACCCTTCTGATACGTGACTTCGCGGATGCCGAGGGCATCGTGCAGCTTGCCCGCGGGCAGCGTCACCGGCTTGGGTGCGGGCCCGTCACCGGGTTTCGGCAGCGGATACGCCGTGGTGGTGCCGCTGTAGAACGTCACATTGCCCTCGGTCTTCGTGAACAGTTGGTGCACATGGCCGTTGAGGCAGGTCACCGAGGAGAACCGCTTCATATAGCTGAGCGCCTGGGTGGCATCGTCTGTGCCCCAGCCCCATTGGGGGTACATGGCGAACAGCGGAATGTGGCTGAACACGATGATCGGTGTGTCACTGGACAATCCGGCCACGTCCTTCTGCACGAAGTCCAGCTGATCCTGCCCGAGGTGCCCGAGATCCTTGAGATTGAGCGTATTCACCAGCCCGATCACGTGGACGCCGGCGATATCGAAGCTGTACCAGCCGCCCCCGCGCGTGCCGTTCCCGAACGTCGACCGGTATCGGGAACCGCCGTCATCACTCGAATCGTGTTCTCCCGGAACGGTGAACACGTGCGGGGTCTTGAACCCCTGCATCATCTGATGGACCTGATCGAACTGCTCCTGTGTGGCCAGATGCGTGAGATCGCCGGTGTGGATGACGAAGTCGGGCTCGTAGCCCAGCGAATTCACCTGTGAGATGGCCTCGGTGAAGGTATCGGTCACGCTGGTGTTGGCGGTACCGGTGAAACCGATGTGGCTGTCACTGACCTGAGCGAACCGCAGCGTGGGCCGGGCCGGCGCGGCCAGCGCGGTGCCGGCCACGTGCGAGACCACCTCGCCGCCCACCACCGCCAGGCCCACGGCCGCGCCGAACCAGGCGGAGTGCCGCATGAGCTGGCGGCGGGTCATCTTCTGCGGATCGCGGGCCGCGTCCTCGTCCTCGAAGTCCGCGTACCGATCGTCCGGGTTGCGAGTGTTCATTGGGTCACCACCACGGTCGCGTGCATGAAGGGATGAATCGAGCAGACATAGGCGAAGCTGCCCGCTTTCGAGAAGGTGAAGGTGTAGGTCGCGTTGTTGCCCAGCGTCGGCGAGCGGAAGCTGCCGTCGTTGGCGACCACGGTGTGCGGTTCCTCGTCCTTGTTGGTCCAGGTCACCGTGGTGCCGACCTTGACGGTCAGGGAGCCGGGCCCGAAGGCGAAATTGTCGATGTTGACAGCATTCGGGCCGGCCGGTGCCGCCGCCGGGGCGGACGAGCTCGGCATGGACATGCCGGGCATACCGGTCGGCCCGCTGCCGTCCGGCACCATGCCGGGCGTAGCGGTGCCGGAAGCGAAGGTGAAGCCGGGGGCGGCATTGTCCGTGGCTTTGCCGCCGCCGTTCGAGCTGCACGCGCTCGCCGTCAGCAGGGCTGCCGCGGCGACGGTGACGGCGACGGCTGTGCGCCGCCGGCTGCGGGTGGGTGTCATGGGGTCCGGGCCTCCATCCGGGATGGTTCCGTTCGCTGCTGCGAACCGGTCATCCATAGATAGGGGCGGGGGTTACACGGGACGGAAACCGCTGTGCACCAGCACTATTGGAGGCTAAGCGGGTTCGGTGGGCGCGAAAACCTCGATGGTGCCGTTGTTCTCGCGGACCTGGACGGTGGGCAAGGGCGCGGGCGCCACCGGCAGTTGATGGGTGACCACCTCGCCCTGGATGGAGAAGGAGGTGGAGTGGCACGGGCAGCGCAGGCGCTCGGCCGGGGCGTCGAGCCACAGCTTGCAGCCCTGATGCGTGCACACGCCGGAAACCGCGACCGGGTTCCCCTTGTCGCGGCGCACGAATCCATTGACGGTGCCGACATCGAACGCGATCGTCGCGCCCTCCGGCAGATCCGTGGAGCGGGCGATCGGCAGCCACGCGCCCGTATTGGGGGACAGCGGGGCCTGCTTGGCGGCGGGCGGGGAGCTCGGCTGCCCGTGCCCGATCAGGGTCCGATCCACCACCGCGCCGACCGTGGCGGCGGCCGCGGCCGCGGAGGTGCCGATCAGCAGGTTCCGGCGGCGGTAACCGTTCGCCGGGTGCAAGGGGGTCGGCTCGTCGTCCATCTCGGCCGCGAGCCGGCGCTGCAGACTGCTCAGGAACTCCTCGCTGGGCGCGTCGCTGCCCAGGCGCGCGGCCCGCAGTTCGATGGCCGTGCGCATCTCCTCGGCCTCGGCCTCATCGGGCCGGAAGCCCGTGGACTTCTTTCCGGCCAGTAGTTCGTCGACGAACCGCCGCACTTCCCGCCCGCTCACCGCACACCTCGCTCTTTCAGCTGGGACGCCATCTGCAACGCCCGATGCTGCAACACCTTCGCATTCGCCACCGTCACACCGAGGCTCTGCGCCGACTCCCGGACCGAAAGCCCTTGGAGAAAGCGCAGTTCCAGAATGCGGCGGTAGCGGTCCGGGAGTTCGGCCAGCACCGCCTTGGCGCGGGCCTCCGCCCCGGAGTCGTGGAACTCCTCGGGCGGTTCATCGGGGATATCGCCCTCGATGGTGGTGATCTCCCGGCCCATTCGCGCCTTCCAGTGCGCGGCCAGCACCGTGCGCGCGGTGGCGCGCAGATAGGCCCGCACCTCCGGCGCGCTCGCCGTGATGCGCAGCGGTTTGAGCGCTGCCGTGAACACCTCGGCGGTGAGATCCTCGGCGTCGGCCCGGTTGCCGACCTTGCCGAACATCAACGCGTACACCCAGGTGACATTGTCCCGGTACACCGCTTCCCAGCTGGCGTAGCTGTCACCGGACACCAGCCGCAACTCCCGACCCGAGCTCGAGCTCGTGACAGGCTGCGTCCGGTGCTCGGATTCGACCCGTCGCACCATGAACCGCCGCTTCCTGCATCCAACGAATACATCGACGCGTGTTCACGTCTGTCAGTAGATAGCGCTCGGGGTTACAGCGGGGACGTTTCAGTGGTATCGCAACGAATTCGTCCCGGGTGGATCCGGCCGGATCCACCCGGGACGTGCGCTGATCGCGCTGTCAGCGCACGGGTCGCAGCAGATCGCCCCGCAGCACGCCGTGCACGGTCCTGGCGGCGACCACGGCCCAGGCGGCGACCAGCAGGGCGTACAGGCCCACGGCGGTGACGGCGAACAGGTCGGCGCCGGTGTGCTGGTAGAGCGCGGTGCTGCCGGTGACGCAGCAGCCGAGCGGGAAGGTGAAGCCCCACCAGGTCAGGTTGAACGGCATGGAGGTGCGGGCGTGCCGGGTGACGGCAATGGCCAGTGCCAGCCACAGCACGGCGAATCCCCAGGTGGGAACGCCGTAGAGGACGGCGAAGACATCGAGCCCGGCGGCAGTGCGGTCATCCACGACGCCGGGGGCGACATGGGCCAGGCTGCCCGCGGCGGTCACCGACTGGCCCAGGGGACCGAGCACCAGCCAGACGGTGGCGACCATTCCGGCCGGCAGCAGGCCGTGATGCAGCAGCCGCGACCAGATCAGGGTGATGGTGACCAGCGAGGCGATCAGGCTCAGCCCGAACATGGCCAGACAGGCCACGAACATGGTCAGCCGCAGCTGCCCGGCCGGAGTGTGCGGCACCAGCAGCGCCCCCAGCGCGGCGGACACCATCGGCGGCACCACGGGCATCAACCAGCCGCCGAAGGCCGAGTCGGGATCGAAAGTGTGGCGGGTGATCATCCGGTAGGGGATGGCGGCGGCGGTTATCAGCCCGAAAACCGTTCCGGCCGACCACAACACCCAGTCGATGGTCACCGCGGCGGTCGTGCCGATGATGTCCTTGCCGAGCAGCAGGGTGCCCGCGCCCACGGTCAGCAGGGCCATCGGCAGCGCGCCGTAGAACTGCATCATGACCGGGTGCAGTCCGTGCGCCCGCGCCTCCTGCGGATACCGCCGCCAGTGCAGGACCCAGGCCCCGGCCAGCACGGTCAGCAGCAGCGCGGCCAGCGCCCACACCAGGGTGGCGACGCCCTTCAATCCGGGGAACTGCATCGGCAGGGTGGCGGCGGCATTGGCGATGATGCCGGTGCCCATCACCGCCGCGAACCAGTTCGGCGCCAGGTACCGCAGCGGCTGCCACCCCTCGCCCGCAGCCGTCGGGGTGCTCACCTGTGCGGCGGGAGCTGCGGCAGCGGTTCGGCGGAAGGTTACGGTGGTCATGCCTCAACCCTCGCGGACCGGCACTTCCCCCGGTAGCGCTCACAATCCGATGGATGCATAGATCGGTTCTATGCCCGATCCCGATCCTGTTCTATGCCGCCACCATGTGCTGGATTGTCAGGCGGTGGGCGGAGCGGATTTGCGCAGCACGTCGAGGAAAGCGCGCATCCACTGCGGATGATCGGGCCAGGCGCGCCCGGTGATCAGATTGCCGTCGACATGGTCCGGGCTGTCGACCCATCGCCCTCCGGCCGCCACCACATCGGGTTCGAGTGCCGGGTAGCTGCTCGAGGACCGGTCCCGCAGCACGCCCGCGGCGGCCAGGATCAGCGGTCCGTGACACAGCGCCGCGATCGGCTTGTCCGTTTCCGCGAAGTGCTGGACGATCCGCCGGCAGTCCTGGTCCCCGCGCAGATACTCCGGCGCCCGCCCGCCCGGAATCACCAGCGCCGCATACCGACTCGGATCAACCTCCGCGAACGCCAGATCAGCGGGCCAGGTCCGCCCCGGCTTCTCGGTATAGGTGTCGAACCCCTCGGTGAAGTCGTGGACCACGAACTGCAACTGTTTCCGAGCCGGAGCCGCGATATCGACCTCGTACCCCTCTTCCAGCAATCGCTGATAGGGATACATCACCTCGAGGTCCTCGGCGGCATCCCCGGTGATCAAGAGCACCTTCGTCATGGCGCACCTCCCAATGAATGGTATCGAGACCGCCCATCACCCAACCTCTTTTCGGAACACCTGATCGCACGACGCGGTGCCGTATCGCGATTCGGACGCGGCGGTCACGCGACGACGCCAATGGAAGCTGGCAGCCGCCCGCGCTCACCCCGAACAGCTGAACCGCGTGCAGGCCGGCATGAGCGCAGACCAGGAGTGTCGTTCATGCCGGCCGATGCGCGAGACCCGTTGCGATGGTGGGGAGTTCAGCCGACGATCGACGCACGGCGATCCGGCGGCGGCGGGCGCAGGTGCGGGACGACGGCCAGGTCGGTGGGCTGGGCGTGGCGGGTGTCGTAGCGGTCGAAGACCGCGGCCAATTCCGGTGACCAGCGCGCGAATTCGGCTCGGATGGGCCCCTCGGTCTCCAATTGGCACACCACGCCCAGCGCGGTCAGAAAGGAGCGCGCGAAGGGGGTGAAGTAGGCGGGCATGTCCAGTTGCCGGTGGACATTGGACAACCGCGGCGCCAGCACCGAGCGGACGTGGCCGCGCAGCCAGGCGGTGGTGAGCCGGAAGGTGGGCACGGTGAGCGGTTCGCCGACCGCGTCGAGCCCCTCGGCCAACGCTGCCACGTCGTAGTTGCGTCCGGGCCGCACGAAGCCGTGCCGCCGCACCGCCGCATCCAATTCCGGTATGCCGCCGTTGAACGCGGCCTCCATCACCTCGCCCACCAGTGCCTCGAAGCCCGGGGGCGGCCAGGGCGTGCAGGCCCCGAAATCCACCACGCCCAGCCGCCCGTCGGGCAGCACCCGGAAATTGCCCGGGTGCGGGTCGCAGTACAGCAGGCCGGTGCGCGACCAGGTCGACAGCAGGAATCGGATGATGAGCATCCCGACCCGGCTGCGCTCCTCGGGCGCACCGGATTCGATGATCCGCGAAACCGGTGTGCCGGTGAGCCATTCGGTCACGATCACATCGCCGCGCTGCGTGATCACGCCGGGCACCGCGAAGTCCGGATCGTCTGCGTACGCCTCGGCGAAGCGCCGCTGATGGTCGGCCTCGGCCGCGTAGTCGAGTTCGTCGGCCACGCAGGTGCAGAGGGCCTCGGTCACCGCGGGCACGTCCGCGCCGGGCGCGAACACCGTGGCCAGCACCGAGAGTCGGCGCAGCTGTTCCAGATCGGCGAGCACCGCCTGGTGCGCGCCCGGATACATGACCTTGACCGCCACCGGCCGCCCGTCGCACCACACCGCGCGATGCACCTGTCCGATGGAGGCCGCCGCGGCCCGCCGATCGTCGAATTCGGTGAAGTGCCAGCGCCAGTTCTCGCCCATGCCCGCGGCCATGGCCTCGTGCACGGTGCCGGGCAGCATGGTGGGCACCGCATCCTGCAGCTGGGTGAGCGCGGTCCGGTACGGCGACGCGATCTCCGAGGGCAGCGCGAGTTCGTAGAGCGAGAGCAACTGCCCGAGTTTGGTGGCGCAGCCCTTCAATTCGCCGAGTACCTCGAAAATGTGCTGGGCGGTGCGCATCCGGATTTCGAAGTCCACCTCGGCCGCGGATCGGCCGAGGGCCCGCTTGCCGACCCCGGCGGCCTGCCGGCCCGCGAATGCGACCGGAAGACTGGCGATTCGCGCATTGCGGACCGCGCCGCGAACCTGCGGCCTGCCCCCGTCGTCGCCCGACCGTTCCCCGATACGCCGAATCGACATTGCTCACCTCGTCGTGTGCGCGGCACCGCGCCGGCGTCCGGTGTGGCCCTCACCAGGTCCGATGAGTGGCCCGCTACGGCGCATGCACGTGCAGTTTGGCACACGGAAGTCTAAACTGTCTGGGACGTATCCGAAAGTTGTCGAAAGGTGACACGATGGGCGCCCAGACGGTCGTGTCCGATGTCGCGGACGAGCTCGCTCGCCGCGTCGCGACCGGTGATTACGCGCCCGGTGATCTGATGCCGTCGGTCCGCCAGGTCGCCGAGGAATTCGATATGAACCGGGCCACAGCGCAATTGGTGCTGGGCCGCCTGGAGTCCTACGGCTTCGTGGACGCGCATCGCGGCCGCGGTTTCACCGTCCGGGATGTGCGCCGCGCTGGCGGGGTGGATGTGTATCGGCGGCTGTTCCGGCTGTCCATGCACGCGCCCGAGGTGGCCGCGGAGATGTTCGGCAATATCGTGGCGGCTGAGCGCGCCATCGTGCTGGAGGCACTGCTCGACTACACCGCCGCCGAGCGCGGCATCGAGCCCGCGGTGCTGACCGCTGCGGTCGACCAACTCGAAACCCAGGCCCGCAGCGCCGAACCCGACCGCACCCGGATGCTCGAGCTCGAGGTCGGCCTGGTGCGCCTGGTGCTGACCGATCTGGGCCACACCATGCAGCGCGCGGTGCTCAATTCGGTGGGGGAGATGGTGTTCGAGGTGCCGGAGGCGGTGGAGGCGTTCTTCGCGGCCGCCGCCGATCTGCACGTACTGGTGTGGCGGGCGCTGCTGGCGGTGTGGGAATCCACGTCCGGTCCGTCCCAGGCGCAGCTGGCGCTGTTCGAGGATCTGTTCGCCATGTACCACGAGAAGGTGCTGGCCAGATTCGACGAACTGCTGGGTATGGGCCTGGATTCCGCGGTGCACCGGCAGAGCGCGTCCGCCTGATCAGACGGCGGTCGCCATGGCCGCCGCCACGAGCGCGCCGATGATGGCCAGCGCTAGCACCGCCAGGATCACCCGGTTGCCTTTGGTGGGTGGCTCGGCGGGTGGATGGACGGTCATGGATCTGTCTCCTCATCGATATGGGTGGTGGAGGCCATCGTATTCCGGGGACTCCCAATATGTTTGGAGTCCTCGACGTTGGGGCATTATCTCGGCCGCTTCCCGGGCCACGCCGGGGAAACCGGGGTGGTCGATGAGGAAACGCGCCACCCGCCCGACCTGGGGTTTGTTCGTCACCCACATGAGGGCCCAGTAGATGCGGGGCAGGCGCGGGTGAGCCCACACCTGGTGCGGCGGGGAGGAGAATCGCGCCGGACGGTGACGGCGATAACGATGATGGTGGCGAGCATGGTGGACTCTCTTCCCCTGGATTGTCCCAGACAGAATAGGGACGGGATCTGGTCCCGGCTAGTCGACTCCGCGCGCGGAACTGCGCGGTCCCGCATCACCAGGTACATTGTCTCAGACGGAAATTCGAGGAGGAGAACGACCGCATGACCGAGGCGCTGCCCGACCGGCCGACCGTGACCAGCCCGCCCCTGCTCGCCCGCCGCTGGACCATCGACGACATCCCCGACCAGACCGGCCGGACCGCCGTGGTCACCGGCGCCAACAGCGGACTCGGCCTGCGCACCGCGGAAGCCCTGGCCGCCAAGGGCACCCACGTCCTGCTCGCCTGTCGCAACGAGCTCAAGGCCGCGGCCGCGCTGGAGCAGGTGGGTGCCGCGGCCACCGGCCCCAAACCCGAAGTGCTGCCGCTGGATCTGGCCGACCTGACCTCCATCCGCCGCGCCGCCGACCACCTCGACGTGCGCGGCACACCCATCGACATCCTGGTCAACAATGCGGGCGTGATGGCACTGCCGCGGCATCAGCGCACCGCCGACGGTTTCGACGCGCAGTTCGGCACCAATCACCTGGGCCACTACGCATTGACCGGACTACTGCTGCCCCAGTTGCTGCGCGCACCCGAAGCGCGCGTGGTGACCGTGTCGTCGATCGCCGCCTGGGGCGGCCTCATCAACTGGTTGGATCCGAATTGGCGTGTGGTGTACAGCCGTTGGCTGGCCTACAGCCAATCCAAACTCGCCAACCTCCTGTTCACCGCCGAGCTGCAGCGGCGGGCCCGCGCCGCCGGGTCCACGCTGACCGCCGTGGCCGCGCACCCGGGTCTGTCGGCGACGAATCTCTACGATTCCGGCCCGGAAAAAGGTGTGGCGGCGGCCTTCGCGGCCGTCCAGCAGCGAATGCTGTTCTCGCTGGCGCAATCCGACGCCAAGGGCGCGCTGCCGCAACTGTATGCGGCGACCATGCCCGGCCTGGCCGGCAACTCCTACTGCGGCCCGGCCTTCGAGGCCTTCGGATATCCCCGCCGCACCCTGCGAAATCCCCTCGCCTACAGCCGATTCCAGGCCCGTAAGCTCTGGGAGCTCAGCGCGGAGCTGACCGGCGTCGACTACCGGTGGGCCTGACCGGCGGCCGGAGCTAGGACGGGTAGACCGCGATCTCGATGAGATTCCCGTCGAGATCGCGGCAGTAGTGCGAGACCATCTCACCCAGCGCGCCGATCTTGACCACCGGGCCGTTGACGATCTCGACGCCGCACGCGGTCAGGTGCTCCGCGATCGCCTCGGGCGCGGCCGTGGTCACGAAGCAGAGGTCCTGTGCCCCAGCGGCTTCGGTGGCGCCGGTGGTCCAGTTCGGATCGGTGTCCAGCGCGCCGACCGGCCGGAGATTGATCTTCTGATTCCCGAAGGTGAGCGCGAGCCGCCCGGCGGGGCCGAACCGCTCCACGCTCATGCCCAGCACGCGGGCATACCAGTCGGCCGTCGCCACCGGGTCGAGGCAGTTGATGACCACATGATCGAAACGGTCCACGGTGAATGCCATATCCGCATTCTCCGTGCGTCCCGCAGCAAGATCAACGGCGGCGCAACAGCATTCCGCGGATGTAGGCCGCCTGGCCGGAATGCTGGATATCGTCGTCGACCACGCTGATCAGGCGGACTCCCAGGGTGACCGGCGGATCCCAGCGGGTGTCGACGATGCGGGGGAGATCGGCGTCGGTGAGCGTGGACACGTACCCGATGGTCTGGTCGTGCACCGCGTCGAAGTAGCCGAGCAGCAGGCCGGCGGAAACGCCGTCGAGCCGCGCCACCTCGGCGGAACTGTGCGCGTATCCGGTGGCGGAATCGTCGAAGGGCAGGTCGAATCGCTTCGCCCAGCCCTGCGCCGTCCACACCTGTTCGAGGCCCGCCACGTCCGCGATGTGATCGTCCTGCACGCGGGTCAGATGCCAGATCAGCCAGGCGATGGAATTGGCATCCCCGTCCGGCCGCGCGGCCAGTTCTGCCGGGGTGAGCCCGTCCACCGCGCCGTGCACGTTCTCCTTGATCCGCCCGAATGCGTCCACCAGCAAGTCAGCGCTCGTCATGCCCTCATCCAATCACCCCGGGCCGGAGGTTATTCCGAGGCGCGCGCCCAATCCGGAACCCAGGTTCCGGGACGGTCCACGACCGCGCCGGCCAGATGGCCGTGCAGCGCGGCCAGGGTGGGATGGGGGTCCGCCGCGCGCTGGACCAGGGAGTGCGGGTAGACGGGTGTGGGGTCACGCAACGGCACCCGCCGCAGACCGTGGGTGTCGGGCCAGAGGAAGCGGGTGTCCTCGCCGACCAGCGTCGCGACCTCCGGGGAATCGGCGACCGCGTCCAGGAGCGGCTCCAGGCCGAAGTTCGGGCCGACCGAATCGATGGTGAGATCGAAAGCCGCGGCGAGTGACGCGTAATAGGCCGACCATTCGGTACCGCTCACCAGGCTCGGCATCCAGATGCGATGGCCGGCCAGATCTTCCGGCGACAATGTCCGCGCCTTGGCCAGCCGGTGGGCCGGGCCGACGAGCAGCTCCAGTGGCTCATCGAAGATCGGCGTCGCCCGCAGGCCCTCGGGCAGCGCGTGCCCCGGCGCGGGTATACAGCGGAACGCGGCGTCGACGGAACCCTCCAGCAGCGCCTCCATGGCCGCGCCCGCGTGCGGGAGCCGCACCACGTCCAGTTCGAAATCGGGATGGGCGCGGTGGAAGTCGCGCAGCAGCCCGGCCGGGGCGAGCTGGCGACCCACCACATCCACGCGCAGCGCCCGCCGGCCCGGGATCACCGAGGCCAGGGCGCGTTCGGCGGTGTGGAGCAGGGTGCGGGCATGGGGGAGGAAGGCCTGCCCGTCGAGGGTCAGGCGGGCGCCGCGCGCCGTGCGGGTGAACAACCGGGCGCCCAACGTCTTCTCCAGGGCCGCAATGCGTTTCGAGACCGCCTGCTGGCTGATCGACAGATCCGTGGCCGCGTCCTGGAAACGTTCCGCGTCCGCCACTGCGACGAAGGTGCGCACGGCCTCGAGATCCATGCGACGAGAGTATGCGCACAACGTCTGGTTGTGGCTCGCGGGCAGCTCGGTTGTTTGATTCCGAGGTCGCGGGCCTGCTTCGATCTTGCCGGACAACGACGGCGGGACAGCGCGAGGCGGGCGGTATGACGGGCAGGCGGTCACTGGGACGCGGATTCGGCTGGTTGTGGACGGCCTTCGCGGTGAGCACGGCGGGATCGTGGCTGGCCTTCGACGCCTTCCCCTTGATCGCGGTGCTGGTGCTGCACGCCGGGCCCGGGCAGGTGTCGCTGCTGGCGGCCGCCGGACTGGCGGTGGGCGCGGTGGTGGCGATACCGCTGGGGCCGTGGATGGAATTCCGGCGCAAGCGGCCGGTCATGATCGCCACCGATGTGGCGCGCTTCGCGGTGGTGCTGAGCGTGCCGCTGGCATTCGCGGCGGGCGTGCTGAGTTTCGCGCAGCTGGTGGTGGTTTCGGTGATCGTCGCGGCCTCGGACATCGCATTCCGGGCGGCGTCGGGGGCATACCTGAAAACCCTGCTGCCCAAGGAGGACCTGCTCCTGGCGAACGGGCGATTCGAATCGACCATGTGGACGGCGTCCGTGCTGGGCCCGCCGCTCGGGGGCGCGGCGATCGGGATCTTCGGACCGGTGGTCACCGTGGCGGCCAATGCCGTCAGCTTCCTGTTGTCCGCGTTGGGAATTCGGGCCATCGGGGGCGGTGAGCCGCAGCCCGCGCCGAGCGGGAGCGGGGGCTTCCGGATGGGCGACCTGGTCGAGGGCTGGCGCTACATCCTGACCCACCGCGCGCTGCGGCCGCTGTTCGTCAACACGATCCTGGTCAACGGCCTGATCCTGGCGATCCAACCGCTGCTGGCCGTCATCATGCTGCGCGATCTCGGCTTCGCGCCCTGGCAGTACGGGCTCGCGTTCGGCATTCCCTGCCTCGGCGGCCTGATCGGCTCGCGGCTGGCGACACCGCTGGTCGGCCGGTTCGGTCAGCGCCGGGTGCTCGTCGCCGCCGGGATGGTGCGCGCCTGCTGGGTGCCCGCCCTCGCCTGCATCGGCCCCGGCCTCGCCGGCCTGCTGGTGGTGATCGTGGTGGAATTCGGCCTCATCGCCTGCTGCGGAGTCTTCAACCCTGTCTACGCGACCTTCCGCCTCGAACGCGCGGCACCCGACCGCACCACCCGCATGCTCTCCGCCTGGTCCATCACCAGCAACATGAATACCGCGGCCATGACGGCCCTGTGGGGCCTCCTCGCCGCCCTCACCGGCCCCCGCACCGCCATCGCGCTCGCCGGACTACTCATGCTCGCCACGATTCCGCTGTTGCGCCCCAACAGTTTTCCCGACCTCCCCGCCGCGGAACCCGTGGCCGCCGCTACAAGCTGAAGGCGATCGCGCGCAGCACGAGCACCGCGATGAACACCACGGTGAAGGCGAGGTCGATCGAGACGCCGCCGAGCCGGACCGGTTTCAGGACCCTGCGCACCGGCGCGATCACCGGCTCGGTGAGGCGATGGACGACATCCCGGGCCTTCCGCAGCGCCGGCGGGGTGTCGCCCAGCACGCCGATCCAATCGATGATGAGGCGGGCCAGCAACAGCAGCATGAACAGCGTCAGGGCGAGCCCGATCAGGGAACCGAGGAATGACATGGCGAACTCCTTCGTAGTGGCCGCCCTCAGGGTGATCAACGCTGCAATGCCGGCGAAAGTGCCCTCATCGTCGACCATGCTCCGCAGGTTCGGCGGCGGGCTCGCCGCAGCCGTGCGAGAATCTGGGCTGCTGTTCGCCCAGCTCACCCGAGATCGCACAAGGAGTCGCCGTGAGCAAGAAGTATCTGGTCGGCCTGCCCCTGGCCGTCGCCGCCATGTCACCGGCCCTGGCGGCCGTCGATGCCGCGACCGCCCAGGCCGCCGTTCCGACCTACACCTGTACCGCGCAGACGTGGGCGGGGGAGCAGTTGCCCGCCGTGACGGTGGAGGCCAAACACGGGAAGTATCAGGCGCAGGGCGTCGCACAGACCATGTGGGGCGGGGTCGCCAAGTTCGCGACCATCGACTGCAAGACCGGCAACTGATACCGCGAGATCGGTAACCGAGGGCCGCGCTCAGATGGCGCGGCGATGGTTCAGGTAGGCGAAGGAGGCGAGGCCCAGCGGGATCTGGCACCAGAAGGTGAGGAGCCGGAATCCCAGGGCCGCGCCGACCGCCACCCCGCCGGTCAGGCCCGCGACGGCGGTGAGGCCGGCCGCGATGGTGATCTCCTTGGTGGCGACCCCGTTCGGGGAGGGCAGCAGCGGGGCCAGGGCCACGGTCACCAGTTCCACCACGAACGTGTCGGGCAGGCTGAGGTTCGCGCCGACCGCGTGCAGCACCGCCCACAGCGCCACCACCATGAGCAGCGGCTGGATCAGCGCACAGATCCAGAGGGCCGCCGCGCGGCGGGGACGGACCGCGGTGGCAGCCACCGATTTCCAGGCCAGTTCGGCGTCCGAGCGCGCGTGCCGCATGCGGGCGGGCAGCTGCCGCCAGCCGCCGTGCGCCTGCACCCGGCGGTTCATCGCCCGGCCGGCCACCGCCAGGACGATGCCTCCCACGAGCACGGCGATGATCATGATCGCCGCTGTGTGCCAGAGATTTCCGCCGATCAGGTGGTGCCACCACGCCGAAGCGCGGGTACCCAGGTCGTGCCACGGGGGTTGCGCGCCATTGCGGCTCATCAGGCCCGGCGCGGCCAGCGCCGCGATCACCACCAGCGGAACCCGCACCACCAGCGCGGCGAAACCCATCAGCGCGATGGACGCCACCGCGCCGGCATGACTGAGTCCGGTGCGGCGCAGAAACCGCATCCGCAGCAGCAGTGAGGCCGCGGGCACCAAGCCGATGGCCGGCACGGCGAGCTGGAGGGCGAACAGCTGCCGGGCGGAGGTGTCGGCGGGTATCGAACCACGCAGCATGAAAACCGAGGTGGGCCAGAGGGCGAGGGTGGCGAGCGCGGCCAGGAGCAGCCAGCGCGGGTCGGCTCCGGCGAGGGCGTGGACTCCGGTCAGGACCGCATCCCGCTGCCAGAACGCCGCGGCCATCACCAGCACGGTGAAGACGATGGTGGGTAGTGCCTTTCTCGCAGATGCGGGAACGGCCGCCATCTGCCCTCCTAGGTATCGCAGATATCTTTTTCGCCGGTGAATCGCATTTGCGCAGATCAACATCAACCCGGTCGGTGGCGCGTGGACTCGCGTCGCCTGATTGGTCCGTGGCGTGTTGCCGGGGACCAGCCTCCTGATCACGGCGCTGCCGGACCGGCGCTTCCTATCGAGCTGGTCGTTCTGCTGGCGTTGGGTGTAGCCGGCACCTGGCGGGCGAGGACTACCTGGTCCGGACCACAGTCGCGGACCCATCGGTGATTCGAACCGAAGGCAATGGATTGCCGGGTTCATTGAACACGATTTGAAGATCGAAAACGAGTGCGGTGTTGCAGACGGAGAAAATCTTTACAGGCCATCGGTATCGATCACCCGGGTTCCGCTAATCGACAGAACGGTCGTCTTCCAAGAGCGCCAGGGCGATTCACCGCAGATCCGGGTAGGCTCGCTGGCAATGGGGAGTGCCGAGATCAAGTCGTAGGGCAGGGACACGACGTGGCGAATTCCATGACCGCGAGCGCAGTGCTTGCCGAACTCGAACCGGTGGCGGAAGCGAATCTGAACCGGCATCTCTCGGTGGCCAAGGAGTGGCATCCGCACGACTACGTGCCCTGGAACGAGGGGCGCAACTTCGCCGCCCTGGGCGGAATCGACTGGGAACCCGGGCAGTCCCGGCTCAGCCCGGCGGCGCGGGCCGCCATGATCACCAATCTGCTCACCGAGGACAATCTGCCCTCCTACCACCGGCTCATCTCCGAATCGTTCACCCGCGAGCGCGCCTGGGGCACCTGGGTGGACCGCTGGACGGCCGAGGAGAACCGGCACGGGATCGCCATGCGCGACTACCTGGTGGTCACCCGCGGCGTCGATCCGGTGGCGCTCGAGCACGCCCGCATGATCTGTGTCGGGACCGGTGTAGACGACCCCACCGGCACCGGTGACCACGCCGTTCTGCACGGCGTCGCCTACGTGACGTTCCAGGAGCTGGCCACCCGTGTCTCGCACCGCAATACGGGCAAGGCCTGCCACGATCCCGTCGCCGACCGCTTGCTCGCCCGTATCGCCACCGACGAGAACCTGCACATGGTCTTCTACCGCAATATCTGCGGCGCGGCCCTGGACCTGGTCCCCGACGACGCCCTCGCGGCTATCGCCGCGGTCATCGAGAACTTCCGCATGCCCGGCGCCGGCATGCCCGACTTCCGCCGCAACAGCGTCCTCATCGCCAAGCACGGCATCTACGATCTGCGCCAGCATCTCGACGAGGTGATCCTCCCGGTGCTGCGCAAATGGAACATCTTCGAGCGCACCGACTTCACCGCACGCGGCGAGCGGATCCGGGACAGCCTGGCCACGTACCTGGACAAACTCGGCAAGGACGTGGTCCGGTTCGAAGAGCAGCGCGACCGTGCGCTGGCCCGCGATGCCGCCCGCCGGGCCGCCGCGACCACCTGAACCCACCCATGTGAACAGCCACCGCGCTGTCCACAGCCACCGCCTTTTCGCCGAGCCCTCCCGTCCCGCCGCCGCTAGGGTGTGTCCACACGAAGGGGGAGGCATGACAGACATGCTGCGCGCCGACATCACGGCGCTTCGAATCATGGCGGCGGGCATCCACTCCGAAGCCGGGGCCATCTCGGCCATCGACCCGGTCGACCTGATCGCGAAAGTCGGTCGGGCCATGCCGAATTCCGCGATCGGCGCCGCCGCCGTCACCGTCGGCGACCCACTCCTCGCTACCCTCCGCAGGCTGGCCAACCACCTCCACACCTTCGCCGACACCACCGCCCGTACCGCAACCACGTATGAGGCCACCGAACTAGCCCTCGAAACCCAGCTGGACGGCTACCTGCACGGCGCTTCCTGACCGGCCCCGCCGGTCCGGCGGCCGCACGAACAACGAACTCGCCTCCTGCTGAACGGTATTCGCCGTTGGCACCTACCGATGCGGCGTTCCTCGCCGAGGGTGACCAGTGGCGCGCTGGACGGAGTCGGGCGCCCAGCGCCGGACGCTTGCGCCCGGCGGCAGTGCAGATTTTGCGAATCGGAAGAGATTGCGTGGGGAGGCGCGATGGTGCGAGCGGGGTTTTCGCAAGTTCGGGGGTGGGAGCCGGGAGCTGCGATCCGCGCCAGTTCGGGTGTGGCGGTGGCTGATTCGGCGTTCTCCGGGGCCATGACGCGGGTGGGGCGCCTGGCCGATGTCACGGTCGCCGGGTGGCACGGGGCGGCGGGGACGGCGGCCGCGCTGCGGGCATGGGAGTCGCAGCTGGCGGCGAATCATATCGGTGCGGCACTGCTCGACATCGCCGACGCGTTCGCTGAGGCGGGCGCGCTCGAGCGGGTGTGCGCGCTGGTCGGGCAGCTCGCCGACGAGGCCCGGGCCACCGGCTGCCGGATCGCGGAGGACGGCACGGTCCGCGGGCCGCGCTCCGATACCGGGAACTCGGCGCTGGACTTGATCTTCCAGGCGGGCTTCGACGCGAAGGCGAAGCAGGTGCAGGCCCGGCTGGTGCCCCTGCTGGATCTCGCGGGGGAGATCGACGAGCGGGTCGGGGCCCGCCTCGGCGCGGTGGCGGAGGCGCTGGCGAGGTTGGCCGTGGATCCGACGGGTGGCGGGCCGAGCACTCGGGTCGCCGGGATTCTCGACGGGACCGCGAGTCTTCCGGAAGATCCCACAGTGCTCTGCGCGCTGTGGAAGTCGCTGACACCCGCGGATCAGGACGCGCTGTTCGCCGCCGATCCGTTGCTCGGGGACCGCGATGGGATGCCGGCATTGGCCCGCGACCACTACAACCGGATCGCCTTACAAAGGTTGCGGGCCGAGGCCGCGGCGGAGGATCGGCGGCTGGCCGACCGGCACCGGGACTGGACGCGGCACGAGAACCTGCCGACCACCAGCGCGGGCTGGATTCGGTTGCGGGAGTGGGAAGCCGCGCGGGAGGAGGCGCAGCAGCGCGATGCCGGGTACGCGGCGCTCGCCAATCAGGCCGGGGATCCGGGCTCGGGCCGATTGGTGCTGGCGGTGGACCGGAACGGGCACGGCGCGATCGCACTGAACAATCCGGATCTCGCGGTCAATGTCGCGACCTTCGTTCCCGGTACCGGATCGTCGCTGACCGATATCGGTGTCGGGGTCGACCGCGCGCGGGCGCTGCTCGATGCGGCCGAGCGAGCCGATCCGGCCGCGCGGACATCGGTCATCGCGTGGTACGGATACGACGCACCGCCGGATCTGGCGGAGGCGGTGCGTGATCGCCGGGCTCGGGCGGGCGCGCCCGCGCTGGATCGGTTCGAGAGTGGCCTGCGGGCCGGCCACCCGGGACTCGCGGCCCATCAGACGGTCGTCGGGCACAGCTACGGGAGCGCCGTGATCGGAGCTGCGGCCAGCGGAGCGAACTCTCTGGCGGCCGACGATGTGGTGTTCGTGGGAAGTCCTGGGGTAGGTGTTGATGATGTTTCGAAATTGCGTTTGACGGGTATTCCTGCGGGCCACAACGGTGCGCATGTCTATGCCACTGCCGACCCGGCTGATCCGGTGCCCAAGTTCGGACAGTTTCTCCATGGGGTCGATCCGGTCGATCGCGAATTTCGCGCAACGGCTTTCACTTCTTCCGGGGCCACTATCGACCTTCCCGTGTTGCGGGCCCTGCCGTTCGATGTCGTGTCACACGGAAACTACTGGGAGCCTGCGAATCCGGGCCTGTGGCATCAGGGGGAAATCATCGCCGGACGCTATGGCCAATGATCCCGAACGGGCGGTTCGTTGCGTCGTGATAGCCGTAACTACTGGTTGCGGATTGGTTGCGGGAGTGTCCGTACCACGGCTCTGGGCGGCCGACCAAACTGGTTTGAAACGGTCGGGTTCATGCTAGGGTTCCGTCCAGGTTGGAATGGGAAGTCGGAGACAAATGCGCACTGAGAACATCAATAGAAAGTTCAAACTGCACGACGAGCGCAGGATCGCCGCCCAACTTCCAGAGCAACTTCTTGGTTTAGATGTCGTGGGTTTTGGGAAGTTAGAAGAGTTTCCGGGTGAGTTGCTGAACTCCTTCGGGGAATTCGCGAACGGTTCCGTGCCCCCGCAGTCCCGCATCTATCGCAATGCGCAGCCGAATCTCATCGATGCCTGGCTGCTGGAGCTGTTGCGCGGTGCACGCATCGGCGACCGCTTCTATCTACGGACCGGGCTGGAGTACTTCCCCTGGGCCGACTGCCGGGTCCTCGACCATCGCTGGCTGGAGTCGCTGCGCCGCGTCATGGGCACCAACCAGGGATACATTGCGCACGATAAGAACTCGGCCGTCATGACGATCGGCACGCAGTACGAGGTGCTCGGCTTCGTCGCCGGCACCGGCCTGCCGAGCGGGGCCGAGGCCGCGCCGGTCGAGGACGTCCCGACCCGCCGTATCGTCCAGGCCCCCGCCGCATCGCCGGATCAGGTGACCACGGCGCTCAGCGGCGACCTGCGGGCCCGCCGCCTGGCCGCGCTGAACTCCGACGCACCCGCCGTCCGCGACCTGGACCCGGCCGCTGCGCTGGCCTCCATGCCGGATCTGCCCGCGACGCCCGCCCAGGACAAGCCGGCCCCCCAGATCGTGGATGTGCTACCGGTTTCCGCGCCGGAGGCGGTCGCCGCCCCCGAGCCCGCGGCGCTCGAGCCCGCCGCGTCCGCGGCGCCCGAGACCGTCGCCCCGAAGGGCGCCGCGCCGGTCGCCGCCCAGCCGATGCCCGGACACGACGAGGCGCCCACCCAGCTCATCTCCCGCATCGTGGTGCCCACCGAAACCGACTGACTGCTCGCGCGACCCACGGTCCCGATCCGAACTCGCCGGACGACCGTGGGTCCGAACCGAACCGGCCGGGCCCGGCTTACGTTGTTCTGGTACGCCGGGCTTCGTTCGCCGAGTTCGAAAGAGCCGATATATGTCGACATTCAATGGGCTGCCCGCCCATGTCCTGCTGGTGCACGTGATTGTCGTGCTGGTCCCGCTGACCGCGGGGCTGCTGATCCTGTGCGCACTATGGCCCGCGGCCCGCAGCCGGTTGATCTGGCCGACGGCCGTCCTGGCGGTACTGGTGACGGCGTTGACGCCGGTGACCGTGGAGGCGGGGGAGTGGTTCCAGCGGCAGCTCGGTAATCCCCCGGTGGTGGACGAGCACGCACGGCTCGGCCATCAGATGCTGTATTTCGTTGCGCCGCTGCTGGTTTCGACCGTGCTACTGGTCTTCGTGCACCTGCGGCGCGGCCGCGGGAAGCCGCTGGGCCGGGCGGTGCCGGCGGTGATCGCACTGCTGGTGATCGCGAGCGGCGCGGCGGCCGGGTGGCAGACCTACCGGGTCGGGGACTCGGGGGCGCACGCGGTGTGGAACGGCGTGCTCAACCACTGACGGAGACGACTGTCGTGACCCGGCGGCCGGTCTGCGGGGCGGTCGCCGGGCCACGGCAGTGCGGGCACGGTCAGATCTTGCGGATGACCGTGACGACCTTGCCGAGAATCTGGGCGTCATTGCCCGGAATCGGCTCGAACAGGGGGTTGTGCGGCATCAGCCACACCTGGGATCCGGTGCGCTTGAAGGTCTTCACGGTGGCCTCGCCCTCGATCATGGCGGCCACGATGTCCCCATTGTCGGCCACGTTCTGCTGACGCACGACCACCCAGTCACCGTCGCAGATGGCGGCGTCGATCATGGACTGGCCGACGACCTTCAGCAGGAACAGCGAACCCTCGCCGACCAGTTCGCGCGGCAGCGGGAAGACATCCTCCACGGCCTGCTCGGCCAGGATCGGGCCACCGGCGGCGATCCGGCCCAGCACCGGGACGTAGGTCGGAACGGGGTGCTCGTCGGAGGCGTCGGCCTCGGTATTGACCGCGCGCAGCTGTGACGCGCCGGCGGTGGCGCGCATCGCCGTCTCGTCCAGGCCCCGGACATCCACGGCGCGTGGGCGATTGGGGTCGCGGCGTAGATAGCCCTTGCGCTCGAGCGCCCGGAGCTGGTGTGCCACCGAGGAAGTCGAGGTGAGGCCGACGGCATCGCCGATCTCGCGGATGCTGGGCGGATAGCCGCGGTCGTGCACCGAGGTGCGGATGACCTCCAGCACCTTGCGCTGGCGCACGGTCAGATCGGCGCCGACACCGGACGATTCGGACAGGGGGCCGTCACCGTCGCGACCAAGGGGTCCGTTCTCACCATCCGCGCCGCCGTGTTCGCTCACCGCCGCCGTCCTCCGTTCACTGCTGTCGCTCACCGGAATTCGTTCCCGGATGCGGTTCATCGTGCGTCCGGGGAACTCGTGTCTCGACTGTAGTCCGTGTGACGCGTGTGATCAAACATCTGTTCGACGCGTGTCGGCAAATCAGTGACATTGTCGGTGGGCCGTGGTAGAAATTCGAACATCAGTTCTTCGAACACATGATCGAGTCAGTTGTCCAGCATCATTCGGTCCGCCCTACTTTGGAGGTTTCTTCGATGCGCGCCGTGGTCAGCGAAATCGACACTCTGGGAAGCGATCTGGGATTCGACAGCATCCCTTCGGAGCTGCGTTCGGATCGGTTCCGGACCGGGACGCCCGCGGCTGCGGGCCGTCCCGCCCTGGACCGCCGCCCCTGCCGCGCGCGGGTCCGGCCCGCCGCCGGCGCAGGTGTTCGACGCGATCATGTCGTCGTGCGACACGCGGCCCGGCGCGCCCGTGGTGCGCATCCGCTGGATCGGGTGCAGCGCGCCCAGATCGGTCTCGCGGCCCTCGCCGTCACCGCGTTGATGAGCGCGCTGGCCGTGGCCGGTCTGATCGGCCTGGCCCACTTGCGTTCCGGCGACTTCGATTCGCAGACCACCCCGTCCTCGGTCCAGTTGGTCCAGGCGCCGGTGCGATAGCGGGCCTGCTGCTGCGGTATTTGCCCGGTCATAGCCGTTATTCGGGATAGAGCTCGACGGCCATGGGCGTGGCCGAAAATGCAGATTGAAAACTGAAACGTGTTGCTAGCGTCCCCCTGGATGTGACAGAGGCTACATCCGCGCGGTCCGTGCTCCGGCCCGCGCGCACAGCGACAGGGGGCGTCAATGCCGAGAGTTCGAGGGCTGATCCGGGTGGCCGGTGTTCTCACCTGCTTGATGGTCGGGCTGGTGACCGCACCGGCCGCGCATGCGGAGTCCGCCTATGCCGCGTACCTGGACCTGCCGTCGGTCAATGGTGAGGGCGCGGGCGGCGGCGGATTGAATCCCGCACTGCCCTTGGATCCGGACACCCTGCGTGCCGCGCTCGACGACGCGCGCGCCGCGGGTGTCGAGCCGCGGCACTACGCGACCCTGCTGCATCAGTACTGGCTGGTCACCGCGACCCAGAATGCCGATATCGACCTGGCGGCCTGGGATCCCGGGCGCGGCGTCGCGGCGAATACCCGCACCTTCACCCAGGTCTATGTGAACTACCTGCGGCTCAACAACGCGCACCCGGACTACTGGTGGACCGGACTGGCCGGGCTGGCCGGCGGGTCGTTCGCATCGGGCTTCTTCGACATGGGCGATGTGTCGGCGATTCTCACCGTGCCGAGCATCCATCAGCTCGGTGACTCGGTGGCCGATCTGCTGCGCGGCACCCCGCCGCAGCTGCTGGACATCCTGCCCGCCGACATCCGGACCCTGGGCACCGCGGGCGAGCGGCTCACCGCCGACGATCTGGCCTGGTACCAGACCCGGCTGATGATCATGCAGAAGCACATCTTCATCGACCAGGTGCCCATGCACGAGGCCTACGCGGCCGCGGGCCTGGCCGGTGTCGAGGAGATGTACCGGGCCGGCGTGCTGGACGAGAACGCCGTCACCGCCTGGCGCGAGATCGATTCCGGCACCCCCGACGGCCTGGCCGACGCCGCGCTGCGCATGACCGACCGGGAACAGAACCAGATCATCGCCGACCAGTGGGATGTCACCTCGCACAGCCGCGGCGACCTGGGCCGGGTCATGACCTACGTGAGCACGATCGCGGGCAAGGCCGCCGTTCCCGGCGTCCGCGCGCCCGGCGTCTTCGCGCCCACCACCCTCACCACGGGCGCGATGTCGCTGCGCGCCCCGCTGCCCGACTTCAACTGGGCCGACCGCGACACGCGGTGGAACTACATCACCCACGATCTGCTGCCGCGCTACCTGGAACTGTGCGCGAATCCGGCCGCCGCGAGACCGGTTCTGGCCGTGCCGTTCCCGGTCATGCTGACCAATGGGCGGCTGGTGCAGCGCTTGCCGGATCTGCTCGCCGACCTGACCTCCCAGTGGCAGGTGACCACCTGATTCGGGCCTGCGGACACGGGCGGACGCCGCCGATCGGGTCCGTCACGGTATCCTCGAGATTGCTCGAGGTTGCTGTGGAAGCCCAGGCATCGACGAAGGATCCCGGATGCATTGCCCGTACTGTCGTCATCCCGATTCGAGGGTGGTCGACTCGCGTGAGGCCGAGGAAGGCACCGCCATCAGGAGGCGACGTGCCTGCCCGGAGTGTGGGCGCAGGTTCACCACGGTCGAAACCGCGATCCTGTCGGTCGTGAAGCGTAGCGGTGTCACCGAGCCGTTCAGCCGCGAGAAGGTCATCCGCGGCGTCAGCCGCGCCTGCCAGGGCCGCGAGGTCGATTCCGATGCGCTGAACCTGCTCGCCCAGCAGGTGGAGGATGCGGTGCGCGCCAAGGGTTCCCCCGAGGTGCCGAGCCACGAGGTCGGCCTCGCCATCCTCGGCCCGCTGCGTGATCTCGACGAGGTCGCCTACCTCCGCTTCGCCTCGGTCTACCGATCCTTCAGCTCCGCCGAGGATTTCGAACGCGAGATCGCCGACCTGCGCAAGCACCGCGGCGACCACACCGTGGGCGCGGCAACCAAGTAAACGGGCGACCGCTACCGGTCACCCCCACATCGATTCCCGGTCCGGCCCCGAGCAATTCGGAGCCGGGCCGCTTCATTTCCTGGCATCTCGTGCCCGGCGGAGGGCGATGCGCCGGCCCGCAACCGGTTTCCGAGAAGGCCTGTGCGCCAGTGCATGCCCGTGGTGTTGCACGGAAGATCGCGCCCCGTCAGCGCTTTTGCTGGGGTGGGCGGCGGGCGATGTCGATCGCCTTCTCGATGCGCTTCGCCGACACCGGGTAGGGGGTGCCGAGTTGCTGGGCGAAGAGGCTGACGCGGAGTTCCTCGATCATCCACCAGATTTCGACGATGTCGCGGCCGCCCCGGCGCGCCTCGGGGAGATTGCCGACGAGGCGGTCGTAGGCGGCGTGGACGCGGTCGAGTTCGGCCAGGCCGGCGCGGTCGCGGTTGGCGGAGGCGGGGAGCGCCTCCAGGCGCAGGCGGGCGGCTTCCAGATAGCGGGGGAGTTCCCGCAGCCGGGCGCTGCCCCACTCGGCGATGAATCCGGGGAAGATCAGGTCGTCGAGCTGGTGCGAGACATCGTCGGTGGCGTCCCGGTCGCGGGATTCGGCGAGGGCGGCGCGCAGCCGGTGCGCCTCCGCGAGAACCGGGACGACCGAGCGGACGATGGTCGCGACGGCCGTGGTGAACTGCGGGCGGACCTTCTCCACCAGCGCCTGGAATTGCTCGGGGCTGCGCACCGGTCCGCCATTGGCGGCGATGAGTTCGTCGGCGGCGCAGGCGCGGCAGTCCTCGACCAGGGCGTCGAGGGTGCCGTACGGATTCTGGGTCAGCGCAAGGCGATCGGTGGGCGGCAGGCCCGCGGTGACGGCGCGGGTATTGGTGGTGATCGCGCCCAGCAGCAGGGCGCGGGTGCCGGTGCGCATGGCGGTGGCCTGGGCGGCTGGGGAGCTGAGGACGCGTACCGCCACGCCGTCCGCTTCCGCGACCAGGGCCGGATAACCGGTAATGGTCTGACCGCTGACCTGGCGCTTCACCGAGGACGGCAGGGTGCCCAGGGATTCGGAGGTCCACACCGTGGACGGGGCCCGCTCGGCGGCGTTGTTGGCGCGCGCCACCGACTTCGAGACCTGTTCCGCCAGGGTGGATTTCAGTTCGGCCAGGCTCTTGCTGCGGGCCACGACGGCGCCGGTCGGGTCGATGGCGGCGAAGGTCATGCGCAGGTGGTCGGGCAGGCCCGCCGGATCGAGCATGGTGGCGGCGATGGTCACCGAGCCGAGCTGCGACAGTTCCCGGGCCAGTCCGGTGCGCAGTGGTTCGGCGCGCGGGGTGAGGCGGTCCAGGGCGGCCTTGGCGAAGTCGGGTGCGGGAACCACGGTGCGGCGCAGCTGTTTCGGCAGCGTCTTGATGAACGCGGCGGCCAGCTCCTCACGCATGCCGGGGACCAGCCAGTCGAAGCCGACCGAGCGCACGTGCGCGAGCTGGGCGATCGGAATGTGCACGGTGACACCGTCGTCGGCCTGACCGGGCTCGAACTGGTAGGTGAGCGGGAAGGTCAGCTCGCCCTGCCGCCAGCTGTCGGGGTAGGCGGTGGGATCCAGCAGTGCCGCATCCTCGTTCACCACCGTGGAGGCGGTGAAGTCCAGCAGGTTCGGATCGGTGCGCTGGGTCTTGCGCCACCAGCTGTCGAAGTGCCGCACCGACACGATGTCCGACGGGATGCGCTGGTCGTAGAAGTCGAACAGCACCTGGTCGTCGACCAGGATGTCGCGCCGTCGCGCCCGATGCTCGAGATCCGCGACGTCGTCGAGCAATTCGCGGTTCCGCGCGAAGAAGTCGTGCTTGGTCTGCCACTCGCCCTGCACCAGCGCATGCCGGATGAACAGCTCCCGCGACAACTCCGGATCGATCCGCCCGAAGTCCACCCGCCGCTGCGTCACCAGCGGAATGCCGTACAGCGTCACCCGCTCGTAGGCCGCCGCCGCACCCCGTTTCGCCGACCAATGCGGTTCGGAGTACGTGCGTTTCACCAGGTCCCCGGCCAGCCGCTCGGCCCACTCCGGCTCGATTCTGGCCGCGGTCCGCCCCCACAACCGCGAGGTCTCGACCAATTCCGCCGCCATCACCCACCGCGGCGGCTTCTTTGCCAGCGACGATCCCGGGAAGATCATGAACTTGGCATTGCGGGCGCCCAGGAACTCCCGGGTCTCCGCCTCCCGCACGCCGATATGCGACAGCATGCCGGCCAGCAACGCCTGGTGGATCGACGTCACATCCCACGGCAGCGAGTCATTGTCCAGCCCTGCCTTCGCCGCGAGCGATTCGGCCAGGCCGGACTGCCCGCTCGATCCCGCGCCGCCCCGGCGGCCCGAATCGTTGCCGCGTCCGCTGGAACTGCCGCGCCCGCTGTCATCGGCGCGGCGCGAATCCCGGCCGCGCACTGATCCGCTGCGCCGCGTGTCGTCAGCGAACGATGCCGACTCCGCACGCCCGGCCTCGGAGCTGTGCCCACCGCGCTGAGTGGCATTGCCGCCGTTGATGTTGCGGCCCTGAACTGAGCTTGCGGCGGCACCGCCGCGCTCGGCGGATTCGGTTCCGGAGCCGTTCCCGTCGCGCTCGGCACTGCCGGTACCGCTGCCACGGCCTGGGTTACGGCCGCGGCGGTTGCGCGGGTTGTTTCCGGCTTCGTCGGAAGGCATTGCGGTGCGGTCGAATTGGGAGTCCGATCCCGCGGTGTTCCAGCCGAGACCGCGGGTGATGGTGCGGAGCTGGCCGTGCAGGTCCTGCCATTCGCGAATGCGGAGGTAGTGCAGGAACTCGTCGCGGCACAGGCGGCGGAACTGGTTGGAGGAGAGGGCGTTCCGCTGTTCGCGGAGGTAGTCCCAGAGGCGCAGGTAGGCCAGGAAGTCGGAGCCCTCGACGGTGAAGCGCGCGTGTTTGGTGTCAGCGGCCTGCTGGTGTTCGACGGGGCGTTCGCGGACGTCCTGGATGGACAGGGCCGCGACGATGATGAGGACCTCGGAGAGGCAGCCGCCGCGGTTCGCCTCGACCAGCATGCGGGCCATGCGCGGATCGACCGGGATCTGCGCCATTTCGCGGCCGATGGGGGTGAGGATCAGACCGGCGTCGGGAATGTCCGTGCGCGCACCGGCTTCGGCCTCCGCGCGGGCCAGCGCGCCGAGCTCCTCGAGCAGCGCGATGCCGTCGCGAATGGCGCGGGCGTCGGGGGCCTCGACGAACGGGAAGCTCTCGATATCGCCGAGCCCGAGCGCGGTCATCTGGAGAATGACGGCGGCCAGGTTGGTGCGCAGGATCTCGGGTTCGGTGAACTGCGGCCGGGATTCGAAGTCGTCCTCGGCGTACAGCCGGATGGCGATACCGTCCGCGACACGGCCGCAGCGACCGGACCGCTGCCGCGCCGATGCCTGCGAGATGGACTCGATGGGCAGCCGCTGCACCTTCGTGCGCATGGAGTAGCGCGAAATGCGTGCGGTGCCAGGGTCGATCACGTAGCGGATGCCCGGCACCGTGAGCGAGGTCTCGGCCACATTGGTGGCGAGCACCACGCGCCGGCCGGTGTGCGATTCGAATACCCGGTGCTGTTCGGCCGCCGACAGCCGCGCGTACAGCGGCAGAATCTCGGTGCGCGGCAGCCGCATATCCCGCAGCGAATCCGCGGTATCGCGGATCTCGCGCTCGCCGGAGAGGAAGACCAGAATGTCGCCGTCGCCCTCGGCCTGCAGTTCCCGCACCGCGTCGCCGATGGCGTCGGTGGGGTCGCGGTCGACGATCCGGGTGTCCTCGTCGTCGGGGTCCTCGGAGGTGACCGGAAGCTCCAGCGACAGCGGCCGGTATCGGACCTCCACCGGATACGACCGTCCCGACACCTCGACAATCGGTGCGGGCGTGCCGTTCTCGTCGGAGAAGTGCCGTGCGAACAGCTCCGGGTCGATGGTCGCGGAGGTGATGATGATCTTCAGATCCGGCCGCTTGGGCAGCAGTTGCTTGAGATACCCGAGCAGGAAGTCGATATTGAGGCTGCGCTCGTGCGCCTCGTCGATGATGATCGTGTCGTAGCGGCGCAGCAGCCGGTCGCGCTGGATCTCGGCGAGCAGGATGCCGTCGGTCATGAGTTTGACCAGCGTGCGGTCCGACGCCTGATCGGTGAAGCGGACCGTGTAGCCGACCACGTCGCCCAGTTCGGTGCCGAGTTCCTCGGCGATCCGCTCGGCCACGGTGCGTGCGGCCAGTCGCCGCGGCTGGGTGTGGCCGATGGTGCCGCGGATCCCGCGCCCGAGCTCGAGGCAGATCTTGGGGATCTGGGTGGTCTTGCCGGAGCCGGTCTCACCGGCCACGATCACGACCTGGTGTGCGGCGATGGCGTCGGCGATGTCGTCGCGGCGCGCGGAGACCGGTAGTTGCTCCGGATACCGGATGGTCGGGACGCCGGCGCGGCGGGCGTCCACCCGGCGCTGTGCGGCGTCGATATCTGTTTCGAGGTCGGTGAGATCGCCGCCGCGGGCCTTGTCGAGCCTGCGACGCAACCGGTGCTCGTCGCGGATCGAGAGATCGGCCAGGCGGGAACGAAGCTCGCGAGAGGTGGCGGCGGTCCTGGTCATTGCATCGTCAACGATAGCGAAGAGTCGGTCCGGGCCGGTCGGCGCGGTATCCGGCGGCCCGATCTCGCGCTTGCCGGAAGTGTGCCGCACCGGCGTATCGTCCGCGTTCGGGTGGTTCGGCATGCGACCATCGGGCCATGGCCGTCAGAGGTGGAACGCCCGCGTGGATCCGGGTGCTGCGCATCGTCTTCGGAATCCTGAGCTTGGTCGCGCTGGTCTGGATTCCGCTGCGCAATGTGGGCAACCCGAACTATTCGTATCTCAACTTCTTCAGCTACTTCACCATCCAGTCCAACATCCTGGGCATCATCGTGCTGCTGGTCGGCGGGCTGCGTGACCCGGCCGGCCGGCGCTGGCAGGTGCTGCGCGGCGCGGCCACCCTCTACCTCGCCATCACCTTCGTCATCTACGCGGTGCTGCTGGCCGATATCGATGTGCAGCTGACCGAGCGGTGGATCAACGACACCCTGCACCGGGTGATCCCGATCGTGCTGATCGCGGACTGGTTGCTGGTGGCCGCCGGTCTGAAGCCGACCATCCGGCTCATCTTGGGCTGGCTGGCCTACCCGCTGGCCTACGGCGCCTACACGCTGTTGCGCGGGCCGTTCGCCGATTGGTATCCCTACCCGTTCATCGACCCCCGTGACCAGGGCTACGCCCAGCTGTCCGGCGGGCTGGTGATCATGGCCGTGATCTTCACCATCCTGGGCGTGATCGCGGCGGCGCTGAACGGGCTGGTACCCAGGGCCGTCGGCCGCTGACTCCGGCTCAGAGCGCCCGGGTCATGAAGACGCTGTGCGGGTCCGCCGCGTAATCCGCGAACGGCCCACACTCTTCGAACCCGTAGCGCTCGTACAGCCACACTGCGGGCCGATAGAACTCCGACGCCCCGGTCTCCAGGCTCAACCGCGCGTATCCGCGCGCGGCGGCCTCGGCGAGGATGTGCCGCAACAACAGTGACGCCACCCCGCGCCCCCGGTGACTCGCCGCGGTCCGCATGGACTTGATCTCACCGTGCATCGGATCCAGCTCCTCGAGCGCCCCGCACCCGGCCAGTTCCGTGCCCTCCCACGCCGACCAGAGGGTGATCTCCGGCTTGCGCAGCGCCGCCACATCGAGCGCGTGCATGCTGTCCTCGGGCGAGTTCGCCAGCATCTCGGCAACGTGGGCCTCGAGCAGTCCGATCACCTCGTCCCCGCTCAGATCGTCGATCACAATGCGCATGCCGCCAGGCTATCCGCCGAGCTCGAGACCCTGACGGCACGGGCCGCGCCGCCGGTTCCGGGTACTGACCGCACGCGCCAACCCGCCGACCTACCGTGCCGTCCGTTCCGGTGTGGTGCGTGTGCACTCCTGCGACCGGTGAGACTCGGTGTGGTCGGCCGGGTTTCGTGATCATTTCGGGTTATCCGGCTCGGCTGTTCGGGCCGTCGTGGGGCGAACCGCAATGGCACGGTTCCGAGGGTGCTATCGCGGGGCGTCGGATACGTGCACGCCGACTCGAAGCTGAAGACGGCCCGGAAGCCGCAGGGCTCCGGGCCGTTTCCACGCCGCCGGACCTCACAAACCGCGAGTTCCGGAATGGCCCCGATCAGGGCGGGTCAGCGTTCGTGGGTTTCCTCCAGGACGGTCCGGCCGACCCGCGCGTACCGGGCGGGGGAACGACGCTTCAGATATTCGGCGAAACCGAAGCCGCCCAGTGCGATTGCGGCGACCAGCCACGGGGTGGCCTTCAGGACCAGGGAGCTGGATTCGGCGCCCGCGGCGGTACCCATATTGAGGACCAGCAACCCGACCACGCCGGCCATGGCGAGGCCGCCCAGCAGCGGAGCCAGCACGGTGCGGAACCAGTGCCGGCTCTCGGGGTGATGGGTGCGGAAGTAGTTGAGTACCGCGAAGGAACAGGCGGCCTGGACCACCAGGATGGCCATGGTGCCGAGGATCGCCAGCAGCGTGTAGGTGCCGGAATAGGGATCCTTGCCCGCGATTCCGAAGCCCGCGACCAGCGCGCAGGCGATGACCGTCTGGACCACGCCCGCGATGTGCGGTGACCCGTGCCGAGGATGGGTGCGGCCGACGGTGCGCTCGAGCACGGGGAAGACGCCCTCCCGGCCGAGCGCGTAGAGGTAGCGGGCGGCGCAGTTGTGGAATGCCATGCCGCAGGCCAGGGATCCGGTCATCATGAGCCACTGCATGGCGCTCACCGCCCAATGCCCGACGTAGGTCTGGGTGGGGTGGAAGAACAGGTCCATCGGGTTGTCGGAGGACGCCAGCGCCGCCGATTCCCCGATGCCGTTGCCGGACATGGCCATCCACGACACCAGCACGTAGAACACGCCCACGCCGATGACCGCGATCATGGTGGCCTTGGGGATGATCCGCTTGGGATCACGGGATTCCTCGCCGTACATGGCCGTCGACTCGAATCCCACCCACGACCAGAACGCGAAGAACAAGCCCAGCCCCGCCGACGGCCCGGTGAAGGCATTGACCGGATTCAGTGGCGCGAACGAGAATCCGTGCGGCCCACCGCCGTGCAGCGCCACCGCGATACCCATGATGGCCAGCACCGCGCACTCGGTGCCCAGCAGCACGACCAGGAACTTCTCCGCGACGGCCACCCCGAACCAGGTGCCCAGGGCATTGATCGCCAGCATGACGATCGCGAACACCCACCAGGGCACGTGCACGCCGAACTGTGCCGCAACGGTATTCGTGCCGAAGCTGGAGAAGATCCCGACCAGCGATCCCTCGAACACCATGTACGCGAAGGTGGCCAGCAGTCCCGCCGACAGCCCGGCCGAGCGGCCCAGCCCGAACGAGATGAACCCGTAGAACGCGCCGGTCGCGGTGATGTGCTTGGACATGGTGGTGAAGCCCACCGAGAACACCGCGAGCACCACCATGGCGATCAGGAACGCGGCGGGCGTGCCCGTCCCGGTCCCGGCCGAGATCATGAACGGCACATTGCCGGTCATGGCGGTGATCGGCGCGGCGGTGGCGATGGCCATGAACACCACCCCGAGCAAACCCACGGCATTGGCCTTGAGGCGGTGCACCCCGTCGGGTGGATTGGCGCCGGGCGGCGCGGCGGTGGCGCGTTCGATCTGCTGCGTCATGGATCCGTCTCTCTGCTGCGCCCGCCCCGGAATCACCGGGTGGCGGGGTCTTCTCCGATGGCGCGGAACGCTATAGACGGTCTGTAACAGCGGCGGGTGTGCGACGGTGACCGCCGGCGGGAAAGGCGCAAGATTTTTCTCTCGCCTCGAGACAAGCCGATGTTACCTGTGTTTACGCCCGTGCAATACGGATCGGCGACGCTGTGGCAACCCGTTGTCAGGGAACAGGTCCAGAGAGAGGCGCACGTATGAGATCGGCTGCGCCTAGTCGGCCCCCGGTGTCCGGACGTTCGCCGGTGCGCGGATTGACCCGGCGCGAACTGCCTTTCGTGCCGGTGTTCGCGCAGTCGGTCGCGGCCATCGCTCCGTCGGGAACGGCCGTGGTCACCCCGGCGTTCGTGATCGGCGCGGCCGGGGGCGGGGCGAGCGTGGCCGCGTTCCTGGCGGCGGCGCTGCTGGCCTGGGGTGTGGCGCTGGTGATCCGGCCGATGGCGCAGCGGCTGGCGGTGACCGGCGGGCTGTACACGTATGTGGCCAAGGGGCTCGGCCCCGCGGTGGCCGTGCCGGTCGGCTGGTCGGCGATCGCCGGGTACGCGAGCGTCAGCGTGGCGGGGCTGATCGCGGTCGGCACGTATCTGGACCAGGTCGCGGTGACCGTCGGACTCGCCGGATTCGGCGGGACCGCAACGATTGTCGCGCTGCTGCTGATCGCGGCCTCGGCCGCGGCCGTGCTCATGGTGCGGGGGATCCGGCTGTCCGCCTCGGTGACCCTGCTGATCGAATGCGTCTCGGTGGTCACGGTCCTGGCCCTGATGGGCTACCTGCTGACCCGCGACGGCGTCGGCGCGCAGGCCGGCCGGGCCTTCGAATGGCACGGTGGCACCGGTGGTCTCGCCATGAGTGCGGTGGTGGCCATCAGCGCTTTCGTCGGGTTCGAGAGTGCGACAACGCTGTCCGCCGAGGCCTACCGGCCGTTCCGGTCGGTGCCGCGCACGCTGGCGTGGACGCCGGTCGCCGCCGCGGTCATCTATCTGATCACGGTGTCCGCGCAGGCGGTGGCGCTGGCCGCCGCGCCGCCGGGCCTGGCCGCCGGTTCCACACCGGTGACGGACCTGATGCTGCAGGACAATTCGCGATTCCTGAGTGCGGTCCTGGATCTCGGGGTGGCAGCATCGTTCTTCGCCTGCACGGTCGCCTCGATCAATGCCCTGGTCCGCGTCCTGTTCACCATGGGCCGCGAGGGCATCGCCCCGGCCGCGGCCGGTCGCACGCACTCGCGTTTCCACACGCCCGCACCCGCGATCGTCGCGGCGGTCGGCGCGGTGACGGCCTGCGCGGTCTGGTACCTGCTGTCGGGAGCCGAACCGCAGGACGGGATTCGGAGCTTCCTCACCCTGAGCGCGCTCGGCTATCTGGGTTCGTATCTGCCTGCCTGCCTGGCCACTCCGGCGCTGCTGCGCCGCATCGGCGAACCCAGCCGTGGCATGGCGCTGCTCGGCACGGTCACCGCGACCCTGCTCGGAATCCTCATGGTCGCCGCCGCGGTGTCGGCCCGCAACGACAATGTCACCGTCGTGATCGCCTACGCCGCGGTGCTTGCGGCCGCCGCGCTCTTCACCGTCGCGCTGCGGGTCTGCGCGCCGGATCGGTTGCGCGGCCTGGGCATCTACGACGAACCGCAGCGCGCGGACCTGCTGCCCACCGCGACCTTCCGGTAGGCGCGATGAAGGACTCCCACCGCACCACCACCGTCTCCAACTCCATCGCCATTCTCGAGGCGGTCGCCGACTGCGGCGTGGGCGTCACCGCCAAGGAGATCGCCGAACGCCTCGGCATTGCCCCCGCCACCACCTACCGGCTGCTGAATTCCCTTGTCGCCGACGAGTATCTGGTCCGCACTGCCGATCTGCGCGGCTTCGCGCTGGGTGCGCGGCTGCACGGGTTCGCCGCCGCCATCCGGATGCCGGTGGTGCCTGCGGCCGCGGACGGGCTGCTCGGCGAATTCCGTGCGTCCACCCGATTCGCGGTGCACCTCATGAACTTCCGCCCCGCCGCGGTCCAGGTGCTCAGCGAGGACCCGGACCATCCGATTCCGGGCGAGCGGGAGCTGTCACGGCATCTGCACGCCTCCGCCGCGGGCAAACTGCTGCTCGCCGCACGGACCGAATGGCGCACGCTGGTCGCGCACCCGGTGCGGATCGCGGCGCGCACCAAGATCGATCACACCGCCCTCGCCGAGGATCTGCGGACCGTCCGCGAGTCCGGATATGCCAGGGCCGCAGACGAACTCGTGCCCGGCGTCGCCTGCCTGGCCCTGCCCATCTACAACGCCCTGGGCAGTCTCGCGGGTGCGCTGTGCCTGAGCGGCCCGAGCAACCGGCTGCCGGCGCTCGAGACCCACCGCGATCCGGCCCGTGATTGCGCCGCCCGCCTGGGCCCGCTGCTCTACTGACTCGCCCCGCTGCTCCAGCGACGTCGTCCCGCGCCGAAAATCATTGGCCGCCCTCGGGTGTGCGCTCCTAACCTGGGTCCACATCCGAGCCGAAAGGACGATTTGGAAGCGACTGTCACGGTGACTCCGGACCAGTTGCCGGAGCTGCTGCTGCACGTCGCGGTGGTGCGTCCGGTATTTCTGTGGGGAGCGCCCGGAATCGGGAAGAGCTCGCTGGTGCGCGGTTTCGCCGAGGCCCTCGGCCTGGACTGCGTCACCCTGCTGGGCACGCAGCTGGCCCCCGAGGACCTCATCGGCGTGCCGCAGATCGTCGAGAATCGCAGCCGGTTCGCGCCGCCGGAGATGATCGCCCGCGAGCAGCCGTACTGCCTGTTCCTCGACGAACTCAATGCCGCGCCCGCGGAAGTCCAGAAGTCCTTCTACTCACTGATTCTCGACCGGCGCGTGGGCGCCTACGAACTGCCCGCCGGATCGGTCGTGATCGGTGCGGGCAACCGCGCCACCGACAACGCCCTCGCCCGCCCCATGGCTTCGGCGCTGGTCAACCGCATGGTGCATGTGCACTTGCGCGCCGACGTCGACGACTGGCTGAAATGGGCTGCCGGCAATGACATTCATGCCTGGGTGATCGAGTACGTCATGCAGCGGCCCGACCATCTGTGGGCGCAGCCGCCCAAGACCGAACAGCCGTTCTCGACCCCGCGCGGCTGGCACATGCTCTCCGACGCCCTGCACTCCTACGGCGACGACATCGACGACACCACCCTGGCGGTGCTGTCGTCCGGAATACTCACCGCCGCACACGCTTCCGGCTTCCGTGCCTTCGTCAAGACCGTGCGGCACGCCTACGATCTGGAGGCGGTCGTCAAGGGTGAGGCGGGCTGGCCCCGCAATCCCGCCGATCGCGACCTGCTGTATTTCCTGTCGGAGGCGTTCCGGGCCCGGCTCGTCAAGGAACTCCCCGCATCCCGCGAGCACGCGTCGGCCGGGGTGAAACGGTTCTCGCTGCGCGCCAAGACCATGCTCACCGAACTGGCCGAGATCTCGGTCGAGTGCGCGCAGCTGGTCATTGCCGCCGACGACGATGGGCTGCCGGTCCTGCCGTCCTGGTTCCTGGTCGAGGTCACCCGCGATCTGCCGCGGCTGGCGGCGCGGCGGTAGCCCCGTGGCCGGACGCTCGAATCGCAAGCGCGGCAAGGTGATCGACCCGTGGCGGGAGAATCTCGACACCGGGTGGCGGCAGGTGTGTCAGCATCCGATGTTCCGCCGGATCCAGAACGGATCCATCGACATCGACGGCCGCCTGCCCGAAGACGTATGGGCGGTCGTATCGCCTTGGGGCACTGTCTATTACGACTCGAAGCGGCGTGGCTCCGCCGAGGAATGGGCGTGGGTCTTCGCGCATCTGCTGCTGCATGCGGGGTTCGGCCACCTTGATCCACGCGTCCTGCCGGAGCGCGCTCTGTTGCCGAACGTCTACGCGCGCACCTGGATCACGGCATCGAGTCAGCCCCATCCGGTCTATCGAGCCGCCTGCTGCGCGATGGTCGACCAATATCTGCTGACCCTGAAGATCGGCCGCCCGCCGCACGAGTTGCCGCCCCCGCCCGGCGGGTCGGATGAACGTGGCCTGGCCGAGCGCTGGTGGCAGTCGAGCGTCCCGGAGCCCTACCGCCGCACCGAGTTCCCGGACTTCTTCGTCGACACGCCCGAGACGGCCGGCAAGCGCGATCATCAGTCGCGCTTCGCCGCCGGTATCGGCGAGGCGGCCAGGGAGGCGCTGGCCGAGGCCGGCCGCGATGTCACGCGCGGGCAGGCCCAGACCCTGCGGGTCTGGGACCGGGCGCTCAACTGGTTCGTCTCGTCCTATCCACTGCTGGGCGCGCTGGCCGCGGGCATGACGATCGTCGCCGACGCGGATCTCGCGCGCGGCTGGGACATTTCGATCGCCGCGGTGAATGCCGAGGCGGCCGAGATCTACATCAATCCGTTCGCGGCGCTGTCCGGTGAAGAGTGGCGTTTCGTCCTCGCGCACGAAATGCTGCACGCGGCGCTGCGGCACGGTGACCGCGCAGGCTGGCGTGACCACTACCTGTTCAATGTTGCCTGTGATTACGTGGTCAACGGCTGGCTCGTCGAGATGGGCGTGGGGGAGCTGCCCGAGGGGCTGCTGTACGACCCGCAGCTCAAAGGGCTTTCGGCCGAACAGGTTTACGACCGCATCGCGACCGATCTGCGTCGCCTGCGCAAGATCGCCACCCTGCGCGGTCGCGGCAAGAGCGACATCCTCGGAGAACCGCTGCCGCACAGCCACACTCCGGGCCGCTACCTGGACCTCGACGAGTACTACCGCAATGCCCTGCACACCGGTCTGGCCTACCACCAGTCCAGCGGCCGCGGACTGCTCCCGGCCGGACTGGAACAGGAGATCCGCGCGCTCGACCAGCCGCCGCTGCCCTGGGATGCCCAACTGGCGCAATGGTTCGACGAGCACGTCCCGGCCGTCGAGAAGCGCCGCAGCTACGCCCGCGCCTCACGCCGCCAGTCCGCGACCCCCGACATTCCGCGCCCGGCCTGGGCGCGCCCGGATGAATCGGTGCGGCTGCCCACCTTCGGCGTGGTACTGGATACCTCGGGCTCGATGTCGGAGGAGCTGATGGGCAAGGGGCTGGGCGCCATCGCGTCCTACGCCCTCGCCCGCGACGTGCCGCGTGCCCGAGTCGTGTTCTGCGACGCGGCCGCCCACGATGCCGGATACCTGCCGGTCGACGAGATCGCCTCCCGCGTTCGCGTGCGCGGTCGCGGCGGCACCGTGCTGCAACCGGGTATCCGGCTGCTCGAACGCGCCGACGACTTCCCGGCCGACGGACCGATTCTGGTCATCACCGACGGCATGATCGATGTCCTGCGCATCCGCCACGAACACGCCTTCCTGATCCCGGCGGGCGCCGCGCTGCCGTTCCGCCCCCGCGGACCGGTCTTCCGGATCCGCTGACCCCCAACACTTCTCGAATCGGCTCCGGGCCTCAGAAGGTGAACTGATCGCCGTAGGCGGTGGTCTGCACCACCCCCTGCGCAGTACTCACCGTGGTCGTGACGAAGGGGACGGCCGACACCGGCGAGGCGCATTGGGCGACGTTCAACGCGGCGTTGTTGAACGTGATGCGGTACGGGAACACGGTGGTGTTGTCCAGGGCCGACGTCGCCGTTGTCGCAATGGTGACCTGGCCGGGCCCCAAGGTGGCCGTCAAGACTTCGGTCAGGCCCAGCGCCCCGCCGACGCTGGGTCCGAGGTCGATACTGGGTGGGCTGGCACTGGTTGGGGTGGTAGTGGTCGTGGTCGGGGTGGTCGGGGTGGTCGGGGTGGTCGGGGTGGTCGGGGTGGTTGGAGTGGTCGGGGTGGTTGGGGTGGTAGCGGTTTGGCTGGCGCTGGCTGGGCTGGTTGTGGTTGGGGCGGCGCTGGCTGGGCTGGTTGTGGTTGGGGCGGCGCTGGCTGGGCTGGTTGTGGTTGGGGCGGCGCTGGCTGGGCTGGTTGTGGTCAGGGCGGCGCGGGCTGGGTTGGTACTGGTCAGGGCAGCCCGGGCTGGGCTGGTACTGGGTGTGATGGCGCTGGGTGTGATGACGGAGGCGATGGACGGACTCGGGATGGGCGTGACCGTCGCAATCGGCGCGCTGACGGCGCTCGCGGGGCTCGCGGGGGTCGCGGGGCTCACTGTCGGGGCCAGGGCGCCGGCCCAGCCTTGATTGGGCTCGATTCCGACGGTGAAGCCGCCGGCCACACTGATCCCGCAGCCGAGGATGAACCCTGCGACGGCCTGACCGGCCGTGATCGGTTCACCCTCCACATTGACCGAGTAATCGCCGGACATCTGCGCGGCATGCGAGAACGTCATGAGGAAGTTCGGAGTCCGGTTGCCGGGTGCATTCACCCCGACGCTGTCGACCGATGCCGTCACATGAACTCCCGAACCGGTTACATCCGCGCCGGGTGGCTGGGCTCTGCCCACATCGGTACCCCAGGCCCACACGCCCAGGACCCCCAGAGTTGCCACGGCCGTGCCCGCCGCGGCGACGATAAGTAGACGCCGCAAACCTGGATCCTTTCTCGAAGATGTGCGCTAGCGTTTCTTCCAGAGTTCGATATCGCAGGAACAGCCGCTATTGGCTGGCAAATAGAGCGTATCGGAGACATCGGGCCGGGAAGCGAACGCGGCGATAAGGCGTGTCGACCGGGGAATTCCTGCCGACCGGGAAATACCCGCCACGAAATACATTGCCGGAAAAAGGTTTCGAGCGGCACTACTTCTTTTTTGTTGCGGGGTCGCCGAGACCGGCCTCCCACCGGGTATTCGGTCACCCAGTGGCGGTGCCCGGGCGGGGGATTCGGCAGGGGAAAGGCGGGGAAGTCGGGGCCGGACGGTGTCAGCATGGAAGGGGAGCCGGTCGCCGCGGTGAGAGGTGGTGGGGTGTGGCGGTATTCGTGGAGCAGTACGGGGTGGTGCGGTGGGTCGCGGTGATCGCCTTCTGCCTGGCCGCCGCCCTGGTGGCCGCCAGGCTGGGCACGGCGCGCACGGGCCCGTGCGCCAGGTTGCGCGCGGATCGGGAGTCGGATGCCGCACACCTGGTGATGTGCCTGGTCATGCTGGGAATGCTGGTGTTTCCGACGGTCGCCGATCCGCACGCGGTGCGCGGGGTGCTGACGGCCATGGTGGTCGTGTACACGCTGTTGCTGGGAGATCGGATGCTGCGGTGGCGCAGCGGGATTTCGGACCCGGACACCGGGGGCGGCACGGTCGGCGCGTTCGCGTATCACGTGCTCGGGGCCGCGGCGATGCTGTACGCGATGACCGGGCACGGGCCGCACGAACACGGTGGGCACGGACACGCCGGGCCCGCGCCCGGTCCGGTGCTGGTGCTGGCGGCGTTGTTCGCGGCGGACGCGGCGATCATGGCGGTGCCGGCGCTGCGCCAACGGTTGCCACGGGTGTTCCCGCATCCCATGGGCATGGCCGGATCGCTGGCCGTGGTGCCGCACCTGGTAATGGATCTCGGCACCGCCTACATGCTCGTCGCCGCCGCGACCGGGTGACCCGGGGGCCGTTCGACCTGTTCACCGTCGTGATGGTGAGATGGTGAAGAAAGGTCGGTTCGCCCGGATGGGCGTGGCCGATATCGGGTGATGGAGGTGCTCTGGATGGGTTCGCTGTGGCATGGCTTCGCCGATATGGGTGCGGTCGAGCGGGACGGGGCGTTCGTGGTGGCGCGCGGCGAGGGCGCGTACATCTGGGACGAGGGTGGGACACAGTACCTCGACGCCACCGGCGGTCTCTGGTTCGCCAATATCGGGCACGGCCGCCGCGAGATCGCCGACGCGGTCGCCGCGCAGCTGACCCAGGTCGCGCACTACTCCAACTTCGGTGATCTGGCCTCACCGGTGACCCGTGATCTGGCCGAGCGGCTCTCGGCCCTGGCGCCGGTGCCCGGCAGCAAGATCTTCTTCACCTCCGGCGGCTCCGACGGCATCGACACCGCCGCCAAGCTGGCCCGCCGGTACTGGCAGGAACTGGGCCGCCCGGAGAAGACCATCCTGGTCGGCCGTCAGAAGGCGTACCACGGCATGCATGTCGGCGGCACCGCGCTGTCCGGCATCCCGGTCAATGCCGAGGGCTACACCGGCGTGTTCATGCCCGACACCCGCACCATCGAATGGGATCAGGCCAAGGCGCTGACCGCCCTCATCGAGGAGGTCGGCGCGGACCGGATCGCGGCGTTCTTCGCCGAGCCCATCATCGGCGCGGGCGGGGTGTACCTGCCGCCGGAGGGCTACCTCACCGAGGTCCGGCGGATCTGCCGCGACAACGACATCCTCTTCGTCGCCGACGAGGTCGTCACCGGCTTCGGCCGCATCGGCGGATCCTGGTTCGCCTCCTCGCGTTTCGGCCTGGAACCCGACCTCATGACCACCGCCAAGGGCCTCACCTCCGGGTACGTTCCCATGGGCGCGGTCTTCGTCGCGCCCCGCGTCGCCGAGCCGTTCTTCGCCGGCGGCGTCTGGTGGCGGCACGGCTACACCTACGGGGGCCACGCCGGCGCGGCCGCCGCGGCCATGGCCAACCTCGACATCGTCGAGCGCGAGCACCTGCTGGACGCCAGCAAGAACCTGGAATCCCTGCTGCACCAGTACTTCTCGCCGCTGGCCGAGCACCCGCGGGTCGCCGAGGTGCGCAGCGGCCTGGGTGCGGTCGCCGCGGTCCAGCTGACCGACCCGGCCGAGGCCCTCGCCATGGTGAAAACCCTGCGCGCCCACGGTGTCTCGACCCGCGCCGCCGGTCAGGGTGCCCTGCAGATCTCGCCGTCGTTCGTCATCACCGAGGCCCAGGTCGCGGAGATGGCCGACCGCTTCGCCCGCGCCCTGGGCTGAACCGGACCGGGCGGAGTGCCCGAACGCTAGTGCCCGCCGGAGAGTTCACCGGCGGGCACGTGGCGTAGCTTGGCCACGGCCAGCACACCCGCGAGGAGTGCGCCCACCGCCGCGACCCCCGCCGTGATGTGCACACCGTGGATGAATGCTGTACGGGCCGCGGTCAGGACCGCGGCACCCATATCGCCGGGGAGCGTCGCGGCCACCTGGACCGCCTCGCCCAGCGTTTCGCGCACCGCGTCCGCGCCCGGCAGCTCGCGCGGCAGCGCGTCGGCCAGATCGGCGCGGTAGATGGCCAGGCTGATGCTGCCCAGGATCGAGATACCCAGGGCGCCACCGAGTTCCGCGCCGGTCTCGGACACGCCCGAGGCGGCCCCCGCCTGCTCCGGCGGGGCGGAGCCGACGATGAGCTCGGTGGTGATGCCGAAGACCGGGGCCAGCCCCAGGGCAATGAGCAGCGAGGCGATCACCGCCAGGACCGGGCCGCCGTGCGCCGACAGCTGGGTGAGCATGACCAATCCCAGTGCGGCCATCACCATTCCGGCGCCGATCAGGTAGGCGGGCCGCACGACCCGCACGATACGCGGGGCCGCCTGCGAACCGATGATGAATCCGACACTGGACGGCGCCATGGCCGCACCGGCCTGCATGGGCGTCATATCCAGAACCAGCTGGAAGTACTGGGCCACGAACAGGAAATAGCCGAACGCCACGAAGATGGCGATCACATTGATGCCCAGCGCGGTGCGGAACGCGCCCAGCCGGAACAGCCGCAGATCCAGCATGGGATCGGGACGGGTGAGCTGACGGCGCACGAACAGCGCGCCCGCGAGCAGCCCGGCCACCGCGGCCACCAGCGGCACCGTCCCCGGCCCATCCTGCGCGACCTTCTTCATGGCCAGCACCAGCGCCACCATGGTGACCACACTGAGTGCGGCACTGGTCAGATCGAGCCGCCCGGCCTCCGGATCACGGAACTCCGGCAGCACCCGCGGCCCGAGCACCAGCAGCAGCGCCATGACCGGTACGGCCAGCAGGAACACCGAACCCCACCAGAAATGCTCCAGCAGTATGCCGCCCAGCAGCGGGCCGACCACGCCGCCCGCGGAGAACGCGCTCACCCAGGTGCCGACGGCCAGCGACCGCTGCCGGGGATCGCGAAACATGTTGAAGATCAACGACAGTGTCGACGGCGCGATGGTCGCGCCCGCGATGCCCAGCAGCGCCCGGCACCCGATCAGGAATTCGGCGGTGGGGGAGAAGGCCGCGATCACCGACACCACGCCGAACAGCGCTCCGCCGAGCAGCAATAACCGCCGTCGCCCGATGCGGTCGCCGAGCGTGCCCATGGTGATGAGCAGACCGGCCAGCATGAACCCGTAGACGTCGATGATCCACAGCAGAGCGGTGCTGCTCGGATGCAGTGTCGCGCTGATCTGTGGCACGGCCAGGTGCAGCACGGTCAGATCCATGGCGTAGACCAGGCAGGCCAGCGCCAGCACCCCGAGGCCGATCCACTCGCGCCGTCCCGCCCGGTCGGACCGCTCGGGGGCGGTCGGTGACTCGACGGAGGTGTCCACGGCGAAACGTCCTTTCCAGGGTTTGATCAACTGCGGCCGATGACTGCGGCGCGCCCCCAACCATCTCACCGCCCACCGACAGTCGCGCAACCGAATTTGCCGCGGCACCGCCGGTATGCTGCGGCAATGGCCGAGTTCGAGAGCTACCGCGCCAACCTCGAGGTGGCCGACCTCACGCCCACCGTCGACTTCCTGCGCGACGTGCTGGGGTTCGTCGTCGAGGTCCACGAGCCCGCTATGGGGTTGGCCCTGCTGCGGCGCGGCGGGGTGGGACTGGGGATCGTGCGGACGCCCCGCCCGGCCGTCAACGAGACCACCGCCGGATACGTCGGCGTGGACGATGTGGACGCGCTCTACGCGCACTGCGTGCGCCACGGCGGCGAGATCACCACCGAGCTCACCGAACACCCGTGGGGGCTGCGGGATTTCGTGCTGCGCATCCCGGGCGGCCATCGGCTCGCCTTCGGGCAGCGCATCGGCCCGGCGGTCTAGGCCGTCCGGGCCGATCGGGTCACGGTGTGCCGAAAGGGTTTTGCCGCTAGATGAGGATCGGGTGATCGGCGACCACGCGACCGCCGACCCGGGCCCAGCCGTCGGAATCCCATTCGGTGAAGATCTGGGAGCCCTCGCCCTGCGCGATGTTCAGCCCACGGGTGAGCAGGGCGGTCAGCGCGATGGCGGCCGCGCCCGTGGCCTGGTCCTCGGGAACTCCCATGGCGGGGGCGAACATTCGCGCGCGGACCGCGCCGCGCGGCTCGTCGGTCCAGGCCCAGCAGTAGTGCTGGCCTGCCGGGAAGTCGGCCGGATCCAGGGTGGCGATCTCCGCCGGATCCTCGAACTGGTGGAATTCGAAGGCCGGGGCCCATTCGGCCCGGGCCCGGGCCCAGGTCAGGCCCTCGGAGACGGTCACCTCGACCGGCCCGGCGGGCACGTCGATGATTTTGACGGGTTGCAGCTGGTCATTGAGCCACCACGCGGTGCCGACCGTGGGGTGCCCGGCGAAGGGCAGCTCGGTGGCGGGGGTGTAGATACGCATTTTCACTCGCCCGTCGACCGGGTCGTCGACCACCACGGTCTCGCTGTAGCCGACGCGGGCCGCCAGCGCCTGATGGTCGGCATTCTCGACGGCGGAGCGGCGGACGATGCCGAGCGGATTGCCGAAACGCCCGGCCGCGTCGGTGAACACGCGCACGACTTCGATCTGTGCGCCATCACTTTCCGGAACGGTCATGTCAAGCGAGCTTACCGACAGTTTTTGATTCGCGGGAGGCCCGCATCTGCCTGGCTTTTCGGGGCCGGGGCGCTTTCTGATCCAACCGGCGACCGTATTGCAGCAATCGATTAGCAAATATAGATAAGGGCTGTACACCCGCAGGTGTACAGCCCTTTCGGCTGGACTCGACTAGACGGTGGCGGTGGCCAGCGCCTCGGTCGATGCCACGGCCTGGCCCACGCCCGCCACGATCGCGGCGGCGCGCAGCGCCTCGAAGATCACCTCGCGCGAGACGCCCGCCTCGCGCAGCGTGTGCTCGTGCGCCTCCAGGCAGTGCTGGCAGCCGTTGATCGAGGAGACCGCGAACGACCACAGCTCGAAATCGGCCTTGTCCACGCCCGGCGTGCCGATGATCTGCATGCGCAGGCCCGCGCGCAGATCGTCGTAGCGGCCCTCCAGGAACGCCTTGCCGCGGTAGAACACGTTGTTCATGCCCATGATCGAGGCGGCGCCGAGCGCGGCGTTGTACGCCTCGGCGGACAGCGCGTCGGCCGCCTCCTCGGCGATCTCGCGCAGCGTGGTCGCCGAGCGGGTGGCCGCGGCCGACGCCAGCAGGGTGCCCCACAGCTGCTGCTCGTTGAGCACGGTGGTGCGCGCCAGCGAGGACAGGTTGAGCTTCAGATCCTTGGCGTACTCGGGTAGCGAGTTCTTGAGATTTTCGATGGTCACGACGAATTCCCTTGTGAGCCTTGTTACACCGACGCGGTCATGAGCTCGCCGGCTTGAATGGTCGGGTCGCCCTTCTTCCAGTTGCAGGCGCACAGCTCGTCGGACTGCAGCGCGTCCAGCACCCGCAGCACCTCCTCGACATTGCGGCCGACCGAACCGGCGGTGACGGACACGAACTGGATCTCGTTGTTCGGGTCGACGATGAAGGTGGCGCGGTCGGCGACGCCGTCGGCATTGAGAACGCCGGTGGCGGTGGCCAGTTCGCGCTTGAGGTCGCTCAGCATCGGGAACGGGAGGGTCTTGAGGTCCTCGTGCTGGGCGCGCCACTGGAAGTGGACGAACTCGTTGTCGACAGAGGCGCCCAGCACCTGCGCGTCGCGGTCGGCGAACTCCTCGTTCAGCTTGCCGAAGGCGGCGATCTCGGTCGGGCACACGAAGGTGAAGTCCTTGGGCCAGAAGAAGACGATGCGCCACTTGCCGGCGTAGTCGTCGCTCGAGATCTGGGTGAAGTAGTCGTCGGGCTGCTGAGCGTTCACCTTCGAGAGATCGCCGCCGATGACAGCCTTCAGGTTGTAGGCGGGGAACTGGTCGCCGATGGTCAGCAGGGCCATGCTTGCTCTCCTCATATGTAGTCGTGCCGATTGTGTCGAGACGTATATACGATCTTTGCCGAACTGCGGTGAGAGGTAAACGTGATCGGTCGCACTACACTGATAGGCGTGACTGATCAAACTTATCAGCCCACCCTGTCACAGCTGCGTGCGTTCGCTGCCATCGCGGAATACCGGCACTTCGGCACCGCGGCGACGCGGCTCGGCGTGAGCCAGCCCACGTTATCGCAGGCACTGGCATCATTGGAAAACGGACTGGGGCTCCAGTTGATCGAGCGCAGTACGCGCCGGGTCCTGGTCACCGCCGACGGCAAACGGCTACTGCCGCAAGCCATTGCCACCCTCGAGGCCGCTGACCGATTTGTCGCCTCCGCTGCTGGTGAGGGGCTGCGCGGCACCCTGCGGCTCGGCATCATCCCGACCATCGCGCCGTACGTGCTGCCCCGGCTGCTGCCCGAATTGCGCACGCGGGTGCCCGCTCTGGTGCCGCACGTCATCGAGGACCGGACCGCCCGGCTGCTCGACGGGCTGCGCTCGGGCGTCCTGGACGTGGCGCTGCTGGCGCTGCCCACCGATGTCGCCGGCCTGGTCGAGATACCGCTCTACACCGAGGAGTTCGTGCTGGTGCTGCCGCGCGAGCACGAACTGGCCGGGCGCACCGACCTGACACCGGCCGACCTGGACGCGCAGCCGCTGCTGCTCCTCGACGAGGGCCACTGCCTGCGCGACCAGACCCTGGAACTGTGCCGGGCGCACGACGCGCAGCCGGGTGCGGTCGGCGACACCCGCGCGGCCTCGCTGGCGACGGTGGTGCAGTGCGTCGCGGGCGATCTCGGCGTCACGCTGATCCCGGCCATGGCGGTGGCCGCCGAAACCGCGCGCGGCACTCTGGACATCGCGACCTTCGCGGCGCCGGCGCCGGGCCGCACGGTCGGACTGGCGTTCCGCTCCTCCACCGCCCGGGGCGACGACTACGACCAGCTCGCCGAGATCATCCGGGAATGCCGGCCGCGCTGACCCCTCGTGCAGTGCTCGGAGCTGACCCTCGTGCAGTGCTGGGCGGCGACCCCGACAATTCCGGCAACCTGCGCGGTTGCGTCACCACAGGGTGTCTGAAACGCTCGGGCCTATGCGGATTCACCAATACTTCAGGCAACTCTGTACACGACCCGCGACGTAAGCCCTTCACAGCAACCTCACAGAATGATAGGAACGGGGACATGACCGAC
>NZ_JBHZCS010000018.1:61214-141515 GCF_042755705.1 Nocardia sp. NPDC059154 | reverse complement strand
ACCGCCGCGAGTTGACGCATCGTCAGGTTCGTCCGCCAGTAGGTGGCCACCAGTAACACCCGGTCTTCGAAACACAACCCCCACGGTCGGCCCCGTAACGGCCGGTCGATGCCCTCGCGCCGCAACCCGGTGATCAGGCGAGCGAACGTGCGTGGCCGCAGCCCGGAGAACAACTCCACCATCACCGGATCTGTCGCCGAGATCACCACCGGAGAAACGATACCCGTTGCCGCTCAATGACTTACGGGACATCTCTTAGGCAGTGGCGAGCCGGGGAGTCCGGGCTCGGCCGCCGAGGATCAACAGGGCGGCAAGGATCGAACCGCCCCCGAGCCAGAGGACGCTGAGCGGGCCCGCGTGGTCGACCGCGATGCCGCCGGCCAGCGCGCCCAGGGCGATCGAGAAATTGAAGGTCGAGACGAACAGCGACGACGCCGCTTCGGTGGTGTCCGGGGCGGCCCGCAGGATGCGGGTCTGGAAGGTGACGGGGACGGCGCCGTAGCCGAGGCCCCAGAGCATCAGGATCGCGCCGGCGGCAATGACATTCATGTCGAAGAGCGCGAGCGCGGCCATGGCCGCGACCAGCAGCACCCCGATGCCGAGGGTGGTGCGCCGCAGGCTTTTCGCGACCAGGGCGCCCGCGAGGAAGTTGCCGCAGATGCCGGCGATGCCGAACACCAGCAGCAGCACCCCGGTCGCGCGATCGTCGACGCCGTGCTCGTGCAGGATCGGGCGCACGAAGGTGTAGGCCAGGAAGTGGCCGGTGATCACCAGGAAGGTCAGGATCAGCGCGAGGCGCAGGGCCGCATTGGATTTGAACACGGCCGGCAGGTCCCGCAGGTGGACCGACTGCTCGCCCGGCAGGCTCGGCATCAGGAAGACCATGCACACCACCGAGGTCAGGCCGAGCACCCCGATCGCGGCGAAGGCGGTGCGCCAGCCGCTCAGGTCGCCGAGGAACGTGCCGGTGGGAACGCCCAGCACCGAGGCGGTTTCGACACCGCCGAAGATGACCGCGGTGGCGCGGGCGACCTGATGCTCGGGCACCAGCCGCAGCGCGATGCCGCCCGCGATGGACCAGAAGCTACCGACGGCGATGCCGACCAGGAATCGGGCGATGAGCACGACCGTGAAACTCGTTGCGAGACTGGAGGCCAGGTTGGCCGCGCCCATCAGGCCGATGAGGGCCGCCAGCACGATGCGGCGGTCGACGTGCCCGGTGAGCACGGTGATGATCGGCGCGGACAGGGCCGCGACCAGGCCGGGAACGGTGACCATCAGCCCGGCGACGCCCTCGGAGACATGCAGCGCGGAGCCGACCGGGGTGAGCAGGCCGACCGGCAGCAGCTCGGAAGTCATCAGGGCGAAGATGCCCAGTGTCACCGCGAGGACGGCCGGCCAGCCCCGGTAATGCGGCGGCGTTTCCGCGCACCGACTGGGTGGCCTCGACCCGCCGGTCGCTGGCGGCCGCGCCCAATGACGCGTTCGGCGTGGGGGATCCGCGCGGGCGGGTGGAATTGCGGCGCACGGTGGCGGAGTATCTGAGCCGGGCGCGGGGCGTGCGGGCCGAACCCGAGCGGATCATCATCTGTTCCGGCTTCGCGCACGGGCTGCAGCTGCTGTGCGATGTGCTGGACGGGCCGATGGCCATGGAGGCGTACGGACTGGATTTCTATCGAGACATCCTGCACGGCAAGGGGATCAAGTCGATTCCGATCTCGGTGGATCACCGTGGCGCTGCGGTGGACGAGCTTGCGGGCACCGACGCCCGGGCCGTGCTCCTCACCCCGGCACACCGGTACCCCACGGGCGGCCCGCTGCATCCGGAACGCCGGGCGGCCGTGCTGGATTGGATACGCGCGTCCGGTGCGGTGCTGCTGGAGGACGACTACGACGGCGAGTTCCGTTACGACCGGCAGCCGGTCGGCGCGCTGCAGGGCCTGGACCCCGATCGGATCGTCCACCTGGGTTCGGTCAGCAAGAGCCTGTCCCCCGCGCTGCGGCTGGGCTGGATGGTTCTCCCCGACTCACTGATCGACGATGTCCTGTCCGCCAAGGGAAGTCGTGAAATGTGGGTCGGCGTGGTCACCCAGTTGGCCCTCGCCGACTTCCTCTCCTCCGGCGCATACGACCGCCACCTCCGCCGCACCCGCGCCACCTATCGCCGCCGGCGCGATCTCCTGGTTCGCACCCTGGCCCAGCGGGCCCCGCACATCCGGGTCAGCGGCATTGCCGCCGGACTGCACGCAGTCCTCGAATTGCCGGACGGCACAGAGGATTCCACCCTGCATGCCGCCCGCCACCGCGGTCTGGCCCTCGACGGCCTGCGCCGCTACCGTCACCCCGCCGCCCGCATGCCACACCGCGACGGTCTGGTCATCGGCTACGGCACCCCCTCCGACCACGGTTTCGGCCCCGCACTCGAAGCCCTGTGCCGGGCCCTGCCCGACCGATGACGCACCACTTCCGCAACGGCGTCGGCCTGTAGCGCGGAGGTGGCTCCAGTCTGCTGAACACTCCCGGCAGTGTGCAGAATAGGACGATGACCGTTCGACAGCTTGTTTCCTCAGGTGCCCAATGGGAGCCGATCGTCGGCTATTCGCGCGCGGTCCGCGTCGGCCGATGGATCGCGGTGGCCGGCACCACCGCCGCCACCCCCGACGGCCCGCCCGTGGGCGGCGACGATATCGCCGAACAAACCCGCGAGGCTCTCCGCCGAATTGCCGACGCCCTCACCGAAGTCGGCGCCTCCCTCGAAAACGTCATCCGCACCCGAATCTATGTCACCGACATCTCCCGCTGGGAAGAAGTGGGCAAGGCCCACGGCGAAGTCTTCGCGCACATCCGCCCTGCCGCCACCATGCTCCAAATCTCCCAACTGATCGACCCGGAACTCCTGGTCGAAATAGAAGCCGACGCGATACTCCCGTAGCCGCGTTCTTCCTGCACGCGTCGGAAATCTCAGTCGGCCCTTGGAGTTCGGCTCCAGGGGCTGCCCAGTGCCGTACGAGTGGAGTGGGAGCCCGGCTCGAGATTCAGGACATCCACGAGAGACGGGTCCTCGTCTATCGCGTGGTAGAGGTGCCCGATGGGGCCGTCGACGGTTGCGGCTGTGATCCCGGTCAGGTGCCAGAGGTTGTCCGCGGCGCCATTGGTGACCGAAACGATGGGCTCCCGCTTTTCGAAGACCTCGGTGGATTCGATGCACTGCGTCCCGAGGAGCCAGTGACGCATCCACCAGGCCCTGGGGTCCCGGTCCATGACATTGTCGACCACCCACCAGACGAAGGGGAGGTCGCCGTGGGCACGGGCCTGATCGGCGGTCAGGTCGGGGCCGCCCTCGGCAACATTCTCGAACGGGTCGTCGACCAGGGCGAAGGCATGCGTGTTGTCGTGCACGAACACCACCGCATGAAAGGTCCCGCCGCCAGGATTCCCCGCCCCGATTCCGACGGTGAACCGAGCGGCGTGCGGGTCGGCGCCAACCGTCCAGCCGAACGCGTAGGACGCGAGTTCGCCTCGGGGACCGATGAATTCACCGAATGCCCGGCGATCCATCCCGGTCGCCCCGGGTGTCGGTGCTTCGAGCAGTCGGCCTGGGATTACTTGCACATTCACCCAGCGACCCTAGCCGGAGTCAAGGGGTTTGGAGAGATTCGATTCGGTGGCGGAGGTGGTCCAGGAGTTTTTCGGGACTGTCGAAGTCGGCGGGGTCGATGGGCGTGCCGAAGTGGATGGTTACCGGGTGGCGGCGGTTGAACGGGCGCGCGGGGGTGGCGGCGCGGCGGATGGGGAGGACATTGTCGGTGCCGGTGGTGGCAACCGGGATGATGGGGACGCCGGTTGTCAAGGCCAGATTGGCTACGCCGGGTTTGTAGGGTTCGTGGTCGCCGGGCGGGACCAGTCGGCCTTCCGGGTAGATGATGAGCACACCGCCGTGGTGGAGAATTTGCTCTGCTTGGGCCATGGCATCGCGGCCGGAGTCGGAGTCGCGGCGAATGACAGGAATCTGACCCAGGCGACGGACAAGCCAGCCGATAACCGGCCAGGACCACAGTTCGGCCATGGCAATGGCGATGGCGCGGCGGCGGAGCGCTCCCCAGAGGAAAACCGCGTCGAGCATCGAGATGTGGTTGCTCGCGATGATGACCGGGCCGGTTTTCGGAATCCGGTCGCGGCCGATCACGGTGACGTGGACGAAGTTCGACCACGCCAGCGTGCGGAGAACGCGTCGGACCAGGTGCGTTGTCAGCCAGGCTCGTTTGCCCAGCCCTTTGGGGCGTCGTGCATCGGTGTTCATCGCTCTCCCACATGGATAGTCCGGCAATGGTTTTCATACTCGCCGGACGACGGGGTACGCGCCACCGCAGAACTACTCAGGGGCCGAACGGAAACCGTGAAATAGCCGATTGCTATGGCGATTTTTCGGGCGTAGCCTGGAGATTGCTGTACTCACAGCAGAATCGCAACAGAATTCAGCAAGGGGCGAGTGCTGCCATGACTGGAAACTGGTGGCGTCACACCGTTTTGTCCCAATTGTCCCGATCGCCGGGGAATGCCGCGGTGCTCTTCCTCGTCGTCGAAGACGGTACCAAGGTCATCACCTTCCCGAGACTCAACTGGGGATTCGTGGCGGTCGCGTCCGTCGCGGTGCTCGTATTCGCCATCGCAGTCCTGCTGCTGGTGAATTCCGCGCACTTCGAGGAACCACAGGCACCAGCACCGGCACCACCCGCATCATGCGAACCGTTCTGCCCCACGCCTAACTGAGCACTGCTCGCCGATCGGCAAGATGAGGATGAAAACCATTCCGCCGGAATCCGATTCGACCTCCGGCGTGGCGTCATGGAGTGCCGCGGCCTGGGACTGGACAGTCCCAGGCTGTGGCCCGGTATCGCGTGGGCCGCAACGATAATTTTCCGCCGCAATGAACCGTGACCAACCACACATTTCGGTTATAGCCTGTAAAAAACCCTCAACGGCGAGCTGAGGAACAGGGTGATGGCGATGGCTCGGTGCGACTTGGTGATACGCGGTGGCACGGTGTTCGACGGCACCGGGAAGCCGGCGGTCCGCGCGGATGTCGGGGTGACCGACGGCAAGGTCACGGTCATCGGCGGCGAGATTCCGGACGGGGAGCGCACGGTCGACGCCACCGGCAGATGGGTGATGCCCGGCATGCTCGATGTGCACACCCACTACGACGCCGAGGTGCTCGGGAATCCCGGATTGGGGGAATCGGTCCGGCACGGGGTCACCTCGGTCGTGCTCGGAAACTGCTCGCTGTCCACCGTGTATTCGGAGGCCGAGGACTGCGCCGACCTGTTCGCGCGCGTCGAGGCGCTGCCATGGGACGCCGTGCATTCGGCCGTCAAGGAGCACAAGGACTGGGACAGCCCGCACTCCTATGCGAAAGCCATCGCCGACCGCCCGCTCGGCGCGAATGTCGCTGCGTTCCTGGGACATTCGGATATGCGCGTCACGGTGATGGGCCTGGCCCGCGCGGTGGATGCCGCGGCACGGCCGACGGAGGCCGAGCTGACCCGCATGTGCGCCATGCTCGACGACGCCCTCGACGCCGGATTCCTGGGGCTGTCCACGATTCGCAGCTCGTTCTCCAAGCTGGAGGGCGTCCGATTCCCCACCCGGCAGCTGCCGTCCACGTATGCCACCTGGCGGGAGTACCACGCCCTCAATGCGATCCTGCGCCGCCGCGGCCGCGTGCATCAGAGCACGCCCAACCTCACCGCCCGCGCCGAGATCGCCCGCTACTTCGCCGAGAGCGCGGGCCGTTTCCGCAAGCCGCTCAAGACCACCCTCATCGCCGGCATGGACGTCAAGGCCGACCGTACCGTCGCCCGTGCCGCCACCACCGCGGCCTGGATCGTGAATACCGTTGGCGGAGCACGCTTCCGGTGGCAGCACCTGCCGGTCCCGTTCGAGGTGTATGCCGACGGCGTGGATCTGGTGGTGTTCGAGGAGTTCGGTTCCGGGGTCGCCGCGCTCAATATCCGCGATGTCATGAAGCGCGGCGAACTGCTGGCAGACGAATCCTATCGCCGCGATTTCCGCAAGGACCTGGCCAAGAAGTACGGCCCACGCGTGTGGAACCGCGACCTGTACGACGCGGTGATCGTGGCCTGCCCCGAGCCAGAGGTCGTCGGCAAGTCCTTCGGCACGGTAGCGGACGAACGCGGCATCCATCCGGCCGACGCCCTGCTGGATCTGGCGGTCACGCACGGCCCGAAGCTCCGGTGGCGCACCGTCATCGCCAATGACCGCGAGGAGGTCCTGGACCGGCTCCAGCGCTCGCCCATGATACAGGTGGGTTTCGCCGATTCCGGTGCGCACCTGCGCAATATGGCCTTCTACAACTTCGGGCTGCGTCTGCTCGAACGCGCGCACCAGCGTGGATTCCTGCCGCTCGAGACCGCGATCCACCGGGTCACGGGCGAGTTGGCGGACTGGTACGGCCTGGACGCCGGTCACCTGCGAGTCGGCGCCCGCGCCGATATCGCCGTCATCGACCCCGCCGGTTTCGACGGCTCCAGCAGCGCCTACGCCGAGGCGCCGTTCCCCGGCGTCGCGGGCCTGCAGCGCATGGTCAACCGCAATGACCGTGCGGTGGCCGCCACCGTGGTCGGCGGCCACCTGGTCTACGAATACGGCGAGTTCGCGCCCGGCTTCGGCACCACGCTGCACGCGGGCACCTTCCTGACCGCGCAGCACTGACACCGAGCGCCGCGGCTACACCAGCTCGGGCATCCTCCCGCGCGCGCGATACTCCTGGGGCGGACAACCCTGCCATCGCCGGAAGGCCCGGATGAAGGAGGCGGCCTCGGCGTAGCCCAGCCGCCCCGCCACCTGCTCGGTGGTCATATCGGTCCGGTCGAGCAGTTCCTCCGACAGCGCCTGCCGCACCTCGTCGAGCAGTGTGCGGAAGGAGGTGCCCTCCTCGTGGAGCCGCCGCGACAGCGTGCGCGCACTGACATACATCTCGGCCGCCACCGCCGACTGATCCGGAAGCACCCCCGGATTGCGGATCAGCAGATCCCGCACCGCGCCCGCGACGCCGGTACGAGCGTGGCGGCGGGCCAGCAGGTCCCGGCACATCTGCTCGCACCGACTGCGCGCCCACTCGTTGGCCTGCGGCAGCGCCACATCCAGGTGGGCGGCGTCGAACGCGAGTTCGGTGCCGGCCGCGCCGAAGTCCGGCTCCACCCCGAAGACCGACCGATATCGCGTGGTATCGGCGGGCGCGCCGTGCCGGAAACTCAAGCGCCGCACCGGAACTCCCACCGAGAACAATTCCCGGGCGATCACCTGAACACCGGTCATGACCCGCTCGCCCAGAAAGGCGCGGACATCCTCGGGAAACTCCCAATCATCGAACCGCAGCCGCCCTTCGCCGTCCGCCTCCTCGAAGCTCAACCGCCCGAAGGCGAAGGCCGGCTCCACGCAGTGCAGGGCAACCTGCACGGCGTCCCGCAGCGTGCGGCTGGCCAGCAGTGCCAGCCCCCACGGTCCGTGCAGCGAGACGCGATAGCCGAGCCCTGCCTCCACGCCCAGCCCCGATTCGTCCCCGAATCGGGCGAGCAGATTGTGCACCACCGTAAGTTCTTGCCGCGCAGACAGTTCCGCGTATCGATCGATCACCGCCTCGGGCGGCACTCCCGTGCCGGCCAGGCACTCCCCCACCGGCATCCCCCGTTCCTCCGCGAGCCGCGCCACGATGTGCACGCCGGAGGTGTTCCTGACTAGATCCCAGTCGAACATGTACGCGTCGTCCTCTTCGACTACTCCCGACCAAATGTCTGTTCCCCATCGGGTTGGCGAAACATATCAACGAGAGACCGTCCGGTGTGGCGCAACCGGCAGATTCGAATGCGACACATGATGCGTTTCGGTCGACACGCGATTCGTCACGTAACAGCCGGTGCCCCCGTGCGATTCACCCACATCCGGTCCGGACGACGACCAGCAATCGAGGCCTGCCCACCATGAGCGTCACCGCCATCCTGCTAATTCCCGCGCTGACGGCACCCGCCTTCGGCATCGGCATTTGGCTCGGCATCCGGTCGGTTACCAGCGAGTCGGCTGCGGAACGCCGCCAGGCCCACTGCACCGAGGTCCTGCGTTCATGGCCCGACATCCAGACGCAACACCGACCCACCACCTGGCCGGAGTCCCGCCGAGCCCGATAACGTCTGCCGTATGAGCAGCAACACGACCCGTACCGTGGTGGTCACCGGCGCGTCCTCCGGCATCGGCAAGGCCACCGCCGCTGCCTTCGCGGCCCGCGGCCACAAGGTGATCGGCACCAGCCGCAACCCCGACTCCATCGCCGCCGCCGACCGCGTGGCCGGAGTCGAATACCGCGCACTGGACATCACCGACCTCGCCTCGATCGACCGCTTCACCACCGAACTCGGCGCGATCGACATACTGATCAACAACGCCGGAGAGAGCCAGGCCGGACCGCTCGCCGAACTGCCCCGGGAAGCGATCGAAAGGCTGTTCCAGCTCAACGTGTTCGGTGCGGTATCGCTGACACAGGCGGTGCTGCCCGGGATGCGCGAGCGAGGCTACGGGCGGGTTGTCATGGTCGGTTCCATGCTGGGCAGCTTCCCCATGCCCTACCGCTCCTCGTACGTTGCGACAAAGGCGGCACTGCGCGGATTCGCGACCGCCGCCCGTTTCGAAGAGTCGCCGTACGGGGTCTGGATCACCACCGTGGAACCCGGCCAGATCGACACCGGCCTGAGCGAGCGACGGATGAAGTACATCGCTGACGGCTCTCCGCACGCCGCAGAATTCACCAAGTTCATGGCCAAGCTCGACAGCCAGATGAGCAAGGGGATCCCGCCCGAGAAGGTCGCGGAAACCATTGTGGCAGCAGCCGACTCGGACCGGCCCAACCCGCTGTACGCGGTAGGAAGCAATGCCCCGCTGATGTTCGCAATTCGCCGCATCCTGCCCCGCACTGCGATGGAGCGGCTGATCGCTACCGCCCAAGGGCTCAAACGATAAGAACCAAAAGCCGAAGAAGCCAAGAACCAAAGAGAGAAAAGATCAAAGGACGAAAGATGCCTGGAGGAGAGACGGGGCCGAGCTTGCGAGGCCGAACTCACCTTCCAGCCCCACCATTTTGAAGCTCGACGTCGGTGCGTCTGTAGAAGGTGATCCGTGCCCGGGCCGGGATCGGCGGCTAGCGGCTCCCAACTTGGTGTGAGCCCCAGTCCGGTAGACATCCCAGGTCCGTAGGTTGTCAAGCGGCGGTGGTGTTTTCGAGGTGGTGTGACAGGCGGCTGTCTCGTCGGAGTGACTGCGGGTCCTGAGGCAGCCGTGCAGTATGCCGACGAGCCGGTTGGCCAGTTGACGTAGTGCGGCGTGGTGGCCGAGGCCGCGGGCGGTGCAGGCAGCCCGAAGGGCCCCACCTTCGGTGAGGCTCGACCGGCGGGTTAGACATCCCAGGGCCGTTTGAGCGAGGAATGTCGAGGTCTGCTTCACTCCCGCTTTTTCGGGCAGGTTGCGGTTCTCGACCTCACGAATCAGTTTGTGCTCGAACGCGGCCATGCGACGGCGGTGGCTTTCCCATTCCCGCATCACGTCCAGCAGGTCGTCATCACCGATCGGCCCCAGCGGATCCTGAATCAGCACATCGAGCGCGTCACCCACCACACCGACCGCGTCCACCGCGGTGATGTCGTCGATGATTTGCCCGCCCCAATCCATACCCCCATTCTACCGCTCGAAGATCATTCAATGAATCCGAATTGTCCAGTATCGCAATATGATTCGTTAATTACCACCCCGAGACCGGTCGGTCAAATTCAGGTCACGGCCGATTATCTCGCGCATAATCTCGGAGGTTCCGCCATACACACGAGTAATACGCGCATCAGCCGCCGCCCGCGCAATCGGATACTCGCGCATGTACCCATACCCACCGAACAACTGCTGACACCGATCGATACACCGGAATTCCATCTCCGAAGCCCACAGTTTGGCCTTGGCCGCATCGGCCGGCGTGAGCCGACCGGCGTTCAGCTCGAGCACGCACTTGTCGATGAACGCCTCGGCGACCGAGACCTCGGTGGCAACATCGGCGAGGGCGAACTTGGTGTTCTGAAACCCCCCGATCGGCTGCCCGAAAGCCTCACGGCCGCCGACGTATTCGATGGTCGTGCGCAGCGCCACCCGCGCCCGCGCCAGACAGGCCACCGAGATCTGCATGCGCTCCTGAGCCAGCTTGCGCATCAGGTATTCGAAGCCGCGCCCCACCTCACCCAGCACATTCTCCTTGGGCACGCGAACGTCGGTGAAGCTCAACTCGGCCGTGTCCTGCGAGTGCAAGCCGAGTTTCTCGAGGTTGCGCCCCCGTTCGAAGCCCGCCATCCCGCGTTCCAGCACCATCAGGGTCACGCCCTTGTGCCGCTCGGCGGAGGTCCGGACCGCCGTGATCACCAGATCGGCATTGATCCCATTGGTAATGAACGTCTTCGCGCCGTTCACCAGGAAGTGATCGCCCATATCCACTGCGGCCGTCCGGATTCCGGCGACATCCGACCCCGCGCCCGGCTCGGTCATGCCGATCGCGGCGATCAGCGTCCCCGCTACGAATCCCGGCAGCCACCGCTGCCGCTGCTCCTCGGTGGTCAGTTCCACCAGATATGGCGTGCAGATGTCATTGTGCAGCGCGAAATTCAGCCCGACTCCCGCGCCGTCGCCCGCCATGAATTCCTCGATGAGGATCTGATTGAAGCGGAAGTCCGCCACCCCCAGCCCGCCGTAGGTCTGCGGTACCGCGAATCCGAGCAGCCCCAGCTCGCCCGCCCGCGCGAAGACCGAGCGCGGCACGATCCCCGCCTCTTCCCACTCCAGATAGTGCGGCGCGACCTCCTTGCGCACGAAACCCCGTGCCAGTTCGGCGAATGCCCGATGGTCGTCCCCATAGTGCCCACGTTCCATGGACCCCATCGTCGAGGACGATTCGCACGCGGGATGAGAGAACCCCGGCCACACTCGGTGGCCGGGATCCGTTCGCCGCTAGCGGTCGACGGTGAGGACCGTCCCCGCGGCGACCGTCAGGTTGCCCTCACGGACCGCGAAGCCGAGCCCGGGCTCCAGCGGGATCGCGCGGTCGAGTGTGACCGCCACCTCGACGGTCTCGCCCGGCATCGCGCGGCCCTCCGGCACCGCCACCTGACCGGAGACGTCACCGGTGCGGACGAAGAACTGCGGCCGGTATCCTGTGACGATCGGCGTGCGCCGACCACCCTGGGACGCTGTCAGCAGCCGCACCCGCGCGGTGAACCCGGTGTGCACCGCGATGCTGCCGACCGCCGCGACCACCTGGCCGCGCGCCACCTGACCGCGTTGCACGCCGCGCAGCAGCAGTGCCACATTGTCGCCCGCCTCGGCCGATTCCATGGTCCGGCCGAAGGTTTCGAGGCTGGTGACCACCGACTCGATCGTGCCGCCGAAGCCGAGCACCGCGACGCGGTCGCCCACCTGTATGCGCCCGCGCTCCACCGCACCGGTCACGACGGTGCCGCGACCGGTGATGGTGAGCACGTTCTCCACCGGCATGAGGAACGGCGCGTCGAGGTAGCGCACCGGCATCGGCACATAGTCGTCGACAGCGTCGAGCAGGCGCAGCAGCTGCACCGACCAGTGCTCGTCACCCTGCAGCGCCCGCAGCCCCGACACCGGCACCACGGGAGCGCCGTCGCCGTCATATCCGTTGGCGGACAACAGCTCTCGCACCTCGAGCTCGATCAGCTCCAGCAGCTCGCCGTCGGCGATGTCGGCCTTGTTGAGCGCGACCACGATGTGCTCGACACCCACCTGCCGGGCCAGCAGCACGTGCTCGGCGGTCTGCGGCATGACGCCGTCGTCCGCCGACACCACCAGGATGGCCCCGTCCAGCTGGGCCGCGCCGGTGATCATGTTCTTCACGAAGTCGGCGTGCCCCGGCATGTCCACGTGCGCGTAATGCCGTGTGGCCGTCTCGTATTCGACGTGCGCGATATTGATGGTGATGCCGCGCTCGATCTCCTCCGGCGCCCGGTCGATGCGGTCGAACGGGACGAAGGCGGTGCCGCCGCGCTCGGCCAGCACCTTGGTGATGGCGGCGGTCAGTGTGGTCTTGCCGTGGTCGACATGCCCCATGGTGCCGATGTTGAGGTGCGGCTTGGTGCGGACATAGGCCTGCTTGGCCATGATTGGTTCTCCAACCGGGAGTCAAGGTTTCGAGGGGACCTCAGCAGCGAGCCGACCTTCCCCGTCTGAGGTCCCGGGACGTCCCGGAGAAGGTCAGCGTCGTGCGCCGTCGAATGCGAAGACCACCAGGGCAGCAGCCATCGCGCCCGCGACTGCGGGGAATGCGGCGATGGACTGTGCGAACATGCCGACGATCGTGCCGGGCGGATCGGCTCGGGCGCAATCGGTTTTCCCGATCACCATCCGGCACACCGTCACTCAGGGATCCGACGCCCCGGTGAGCCGAGTGGGCTCGGTACGGCCGGGCCGGCGGGTCGCGGCGAGTTCCGCCACGACGAGCAGCCAGACGACGATCGCCACCACGAGCAGCACACGGCCGAGGGTCCGCGCCCAGGACAGCGACAGCCCGGCGCCGGTCGAGAGCGCCGAGACCGACGTCATACCGAGCGGGAACACCGTCGCCCATCGCCGCACGTTGTATCCGGGGCGGAAGCGAATCACCTCGGCCCCGACCAGAATCGCGTAGAAGCCGAGGCTCACGACGAGCAGCGCCAGCGTCACTGCCCCGAGCACCGTGTGCGGGGTTCCCGTCCACCGCTGCCAGGCGGTGAGTTTCGAGGCGGCCAGGGCCGAGATCGCGAGGGCACCGGTCATGACCCACTGGTCCCCCGCACCCCGCCAGATCTCCGCGATGTCGAAATGGCCGAATGCCACCGGATACAACAGCAATCCGAGCACAAAGCACACCAGTGCCGCGGCGGCGAGCCAGTCGCCGGCGCCGTCCGCCGCCAGGGTGGCCGCCAGCACCGACAGACCCTCGGTCGACACGCAGACCAGGAAGACCGCGCCGGGCATCCGCCGGTTCCAGTGCCGGATCACCATGACCAGCAGCACCGGCCACACCACCGTCGCGACCACGAGCAGGGCGATGGCCACGACCTGCCAGCCGAGCAGGCACAGCCGGGTCCCCAGTACGGTCGTCGCGGCCACCGCGGTCAGGGCGGCCGGGGTGTCGGCCTCGGATACCCAGCGGTTGTGATCCCAGAGCTGCCGGGAGACGAAATCGGCGGCCAGCACCAGCCAGATGATGCCCGCGAGCGCAAGCAGCAGCCGCGAGACCGTCTCGTATCCTGTGAGATGCGTTCCGACGGAAAGGATTCCGGTCGCCATGACGAAAGCCCCCAGGGCCGGGGGTAGTTCGCGCCACCAGCGCACGGAGTCGGCGTCGTGCCCGGTGAGCGCGGTGAACGCCCCGGCCGTCAGGATCGCCAGCGCCGAAACCACCAGCGCCACATCGAGTCCGTGCCGGAAGGCCACGGTCGCCGTCTGCAGGACCTCGTGGACGTGCGGTGCGTACTTTATGGCCGTGGCCAGGTCGAGGCCCGGTGGGATGCGGCCGCGTTCGACCGCGTCGATGGCGATGGGTTGCAGGTCGGCAGGCAGGCCCAGCTCGGTGAGGCGGATCCGCAGGTCGGCGGTGAGGAAGCCGTTGACCAGCGAGCCGAGGACCGCGACGCCCACCGCCGCCCCGACCTGGCGCATGGTGTTGGTGGCCGCGGCCGCCATGCCCGAATGCTCGGCGGGTACACCGGTCAGCACCGCCGCGGTGAGCGGCACCACGGCGACGCCGAACCCGAGACCGGCGACGGCCAGGGTAGCGGCCAGCGGCGCGAACTCCACCGTGCCGTCCAGCGCGTGCCGGGTCAGCAAAATGCCCGCCGCACCCACGACACAGCCGGCGATCGTCGGCGTGCGAGCGCCGGTACGCGCGACCCAGAATCCGGCGGCCAACGCTCCGAGCATGATCGCCACGGCCATCGGCGTGAACACCGCCGCGGTCCGCCCGGCCGAGTAGTGGATCATCACCTGCAGATACAGCGCGGTGAAGAAGAAGATCGAGAAGACCCCGAAGTAGACCGCGAAGGCGACGAACAGTGCGCTGCGCACCGGCGGGAGCCGCAGATAGCGAAAGTCGAAGACGGGGTTGCGAACCCGGTTCTCGACGGCGACGAACGCGAGGAACGCGAGCCCGCCCAGTACGAACAGCGCGACCACCGAGCGCGCGCCGTATCCGCGGTTCTCCCCGCTGATCGCGGCATAGATCACCGCACCGAGGAAGATCGCGCCGAGCAGCGAGCCGAGCCAATCCAGCTGCCCCGGTTGCGGATCCGCGCTCTCGGGCACGTACCGCAGCGCGGCGGCCAGCACCACCACGCCGAGGATCAGGTTGAACCAGAAGATCGATCGCCAGCCGTACGCCCCGACCAGTACGCCGCCGAGCACCGGCCCGGCGGCCAGGGCGAGACCGGACACCGCCGCCCACACCCCGAGCGCCTTGGCGCGGGCGCGGGGATCGGGGAAGACCTGCCGCAGCACCGACAGGGTGCCCGGCTCGGACGCGGCCGCGCCCAGTCCCATGACCGCGCGACCGGCGATGAGCATCGGCACGCTCGCCGCCAGCGCCGAAATCACCGATCCCGCACAGAAGATCGCCAACCCGGCGACCATGACCCGCTTGCGTCCCCACCGGTCGCCGAGGGATCCCGCCGCCAGCATGAGGCTCGCGAAGACCAGGGTGTACGCATTGACCACCCACTGCAGCAGCACGACATCGGTGCTGAGCTCCGACCGGATGTCGGCCAGCGCGACGGAGACCACGGTGGTGTCGAGGAAGGTCACGAACAGGACCGCGGTGACGGTGGCCAGCGCGATTCCGGGCCGCGCCGCGCCGCGCGACGTGTCACCGATTGCCACGTCCACAGGTTACGTGGCAGGGACGACCGGCCGTCCGGTTTCGATCGGCGTGGCGGCCGGCCGGGACCGGCGCTAGCTCGACAGCACCGCGAGCATGCCCGGCTTCAGCACGCCGTTCAGATCCGACCACGGGACGGTGACGTCGACGACGCCGGCCGCCTCGGGCCCTACCTGCCCCTGCGGGAAGTACACGTGCAGTCCCGCCTGTGTGACGGTCCAGACCTGGAAGGTGGCGGCGGCGGCCTTGACGTCGTCGAACCGGACGACATCGGCGACCCGGGTGCGGGTCAGCTGCGTCTTCGTCTGCGCCGCCAGCACATTCAACCCCTGCTGCTCGTTGGTGAACAGGCTCGCGAGCGTGATCTCCTGCGCGGTATCGATATTCGTGACATGCGAGAACAGCCGGTCCTCCGGGTGCGCGCCGTGGAAGTCGACGCGCAGGTACAGCACCCCGCTGAGCACGTGCGTCCCGATGCGCTCGACCGTGCTCGACTTGTTCGGGTCGGTGATCACCGCGGGATCCTGGTGCTGGTCGACGTAGGTCCACAGCCCCTGCACCATGGCGTCGTTGAATTCCCGTCCGGCGGACCAGTTCACGCCCGTGCCCTCGACCCGTACCTGCGGCACGTCGATGTCGAAGCCGACACTGCCCTTGCCGCTGCCGGTCAGGTGCTCGGTGGTGGCGACGAAGCGCCCGTGCCCGCGCTGCTGGTCGGCAGCGGGTTCCACGGTCGAAGCCGGCGTGCCGACGCCGCCCGGACCGGTGGACGCGCGCTGCGCCTCGCAGGCGGCCAGCCCCAGGGCCACGGCGCACACGGCGATGACGGTGGCGGACTTCAGCCGCATGGGGTGCCTCCAAGACGATCGGGGGCATCCGTCTCGGTGCGGCGCCCGCGATCAGAGTCGGACTCGCCGCTTGGAAGCGGCCAATGACCCACCAATGGCCGATGCGACGCGCAGGATGGGTGACGGTCCGGACCACGGACCCATTCCCCGAGGGAAGGCGTGAATCGGTGCAGGATAGTCGGCGAATCGTCGCTGTCTCGACCCCTCTAGACTCCCGAACGGGGAGGTCGGGTTTGCTGAGATTTGCCGTACTGGGCGAGGTCCGCGCATGGCGTGGGGACACGCCCCTGGATCTGGGTCCGCCACAGCGGCGCGCCGTGCTGGCGGTACTGCTCCTGCGCGAGGGCAAGGCGGTCACCGCCGCCGAGCTCGTCGAGGGGATCTGGGGCGAGGACCCGGTGCTGCGCGCCGTGCCCGCGCTGCGCACCCACGTCGCCAAGCTGCGGCGCGAACTGGAACCCGACCGCGTCAATCGCGGACCCTCCACCCTGCTGATCTCCATCGGCGACGGCTACGCCCTGCGACTCCCGCCCGGGCGCACCGATATTCACGACGTCGAGGACGAGGTCGCCGCGGCCGAGCGGCTGCGCTACGAGGATCCGGGCAGCGCCCGCGACACCCTGGAGTCGGCGCTGGCCCGCTGGCAGGGCGCCGCGCTGGGCGGACTGCCGGGGCCCTATGCCGAGCGGCAGCGGGCCCGGCTCGAACAGTGGCGGCTCTCGATCCTCGAGGACCGCCTCGCCCTCGATATCGAAACCGGCCGCAGCGCCGAAGCGGTCGCCGAACTCGGGCCGCTCATCGAGGAGCATCCGCTGCGGGAACGCTTCCGCGCACTGCTCATGACCGGGCTGTACCACTCCGGCCGCCAGGCCGAGGCGCTCGAGGAATACGGGCGCGCCCGCCGCGCCCTGGTCGACGGCGTCGGCGTGGAGCCCGGACCGGAACTCAGCGACGTGCACGCGCGGATCCTGCGCGCCGAGCTGCCGCCCGTGCTGCGGCCCGCCCGCGCGGTGGTCACCCCGGCCCAATTGCCGCCCGACATCGCCGATTTCACCGGCCGATCCCGGGTCGCGGAGGAGATCGCGGCCCAGCTCACCGGCAACGGACCGGCGGTAGCCATCTCGGCGGTCGGCGGCATGGGCGGGGTCGGCAAGACCACCCTCGCCCTGCACATCGCCCATCAGGTGCGTGACCGGTTCCCCGACGGGCAGCTGTATGTGAACCTGCGCGGCGTCGACCCCGAACCGATCCCGCCCGGGGACGCGCTGGGCGGATTCCTGCGCGGGCTCGGGGTCGCCGAGGGCGATATCCCGCCCGCCGTGGACGATCGGGCCGCGCACCTGCGAACACTGTTGAGCGACAAGCGGATTCTGGTGGTGCTCGACAATGCCCGCGACAGCGCCCAGGTGGCGCAGCTGCTGCCCGGCACGCCGGGTACCGCGGTGCTGATCACCAGCCGCTCCGCGCTCACCGAACTGCCCGCGGTGCGGCGCACCCGCCTCGACGTGCTGGAGCGCGAGGAGGCCATGACGCTGCTGACCCGCATCCTGGGCGCCGAACGCGTTGCGGCCGAACGGGGTGCGGCCTACGAGGTGATCGAGCAGTGCGCCTGCCTGCCGCTGGCGGTGCGCATCGTCGGCGCGCGGCTGGCGGTGCGGCCGCAGTGGACCATCGCCTCGCTGGCCGAGCGGCTGGCCGACGAGAGCCAGCGCCTAGAGGTGCTGCAGACCGGCGACCTCACCCTGGAGGCGGCCTTCCGCCTCGGCTACGGGCAGCTGAACACCGAGCAGGCCAGGGCGTTTCGCATGCTGGCCCGCGCCGATGTGCCGGACTTCCCGGTCGACGGGGCCGCGGCGCTGCTGGGCGTGCCGGTGGCGCGGGCCGAGCTGGTGTGCGAATCGCTGGTGGATCTGAGCCTGCTGGAGACGCCCGCGCCCGGCCGCTACCGCTTCCACGACCTGCTGCGGCTGTTCGCGGCCCGGCTGGCCGGGACCGCCGCGAACCGCGATCTCGGCGAACGGGAATCGGAGATCGTGGTCCGGCTGCTGGACTACTACCTGGCCAGCACCAAGAACCTGCTCGGCGCACTGGATTACAGCAACACCACGCTGCTGCTGGTGCCCACCACCGTGCCGGGCCACACCTTCGCCGGCGGGGCGGAAGGCCAGTCCTGGAACGATGTCGAACGGCCGGTGATCATCGCACTGCACCGCCAGGCGGCCCGGCTCGGCGGGCGGGCGGTGGCGCTGGCGGCCGATCTGGCCTGGGTGATGTCGGAGCTCATGGACACCGGCAGCCGCGCCCGCGAGCTCGCCGACGGCCTGAAGGCCCTGCTGGACACCGCGATCCGCGACGGCGACCACGCCAGCGCGCGACGGCTGCGGGTGGCGCTGGGCGCCATGATGCAGATCGGGCTGGGCGAGGTGGAGGCGAGTCTGGAGTTCCTGCAACCGATTTCGCAGCCCGCCGACGACGCCGAGCGCCGGTTGCAGGTGCTGGCCGAGATCCTGCTCGGGGTGGCGGATCGGCGCACCGGCAATACCAAGGACTCGCATCGGCACTACGCCAATGCCATCGCCTGGACCCGCGCACTCGACGATCGGTCGCTGGAGGCGTGGATCCTGGCCCTGGCCACCCGCACGCTGTGCGAATCCGGCCAGTACGCGGAGGCGGTGGCAGTGGCCGAGCGGGCCATCGCGCTGGCCCAGGAGTCGTCGAACGCGGTCGCGCTGGGCTGGGCCACCCACGAATTGGCCGCCACCCGTTCGATGCTCGGCGAGCACGCGCTCGCGCTGGCACTGGCCGAGGACGCGGTGCGCATGACCCATCACAACGGCGTGCGCCTGTGGGAGGGCTGGGCGCGCACCCGGCTGGCCCAGATCCACCTGCGCGCCGGGAACGACGCCGCCGCGGAAAGCGAGGCCACCCAGGCCCTGCGGCTGCTGAGCAAGGCAGCCGATCCCCTCGACCGGGCGCGGGCGCTGTCCCTGCGCGCCACCGCCCGCACGGCCCGCGGCGATCACGAGGCTGCCGCCCGCGAGCACGCCGACGCGGCCGAGATCTTCCGCCGCGCCGGGCTGCCCGCACCGACACTGGCGACGCTGTTCGCACCGGGACCGGCCACCGGATAGAGAACGTTTATTCGCTTTTTATCGGCCCGTGGGAGCGTGCAGACACGCGGGTTCCCCGGGTCTGCAACACCCGGGGTACTCGCGCGCGATGAGGTCGTGTCCGCGTGCGCACGAGGGGTGCGCATCCGGCTCATGCAGATCGGATAGCCGCCGCCGGCACCGGCCGGCGGCGCCTCCGGCCCCCTTTCCCGAATCTCTCAGGACGGATCCGCGTCCAGGCGCGCACCCAGTGTGCGCAGGTGCGCGGTGGCGCCGCCCGCCTCGAACTCGGCGCGTTTGGCCGCGGTGAAGTAGCGCTGTATCGGATAGTCCAGGTAGATCCCGGTGCTGGCGTGGATGTGGACGGCGGTGTGGGCGACGCGGTGACCGGCCTCGGCCGCCCAGAATTTCGCCACGTCGACCTCGGATTCCGCTGGGAGCCCGTGGGATTCGCGCCAGGCGGCCTGCCAGAGGGTCAGGCGAACGGCTTCGACATCGATATGGGCGTCAGCCAGGCGCTGGCGCACAGCCTGGAACGAGCCGATGGGTTTATCGAATTGCTTTCTGGTGCGGGCATATTCACAGGTCATCTCCAGGGCGCTTTCGAGGATGCCGAGTTGCAGCGCGCATGCGGCCACCGCCGCGCGGCGCCGGGCCCAGGCGGCGGCCTCGGGAGCGGAGATCACATCCTGATCCGGGACGTGCACACCACGCAGTTCCAGCACCGCCGCGTCCGTCCCGTTCACCACGTGCTGCCCGGTCACGGTGACGCCGTCAGCGCCCCGATCCAGTAGGAGCAGTAGCGAATTCGCGCCGCACCGGGCTTCGACGAGAAATCCGTCCGCGAAGGCCGCGTCCGCAACGACCGACTGCGAACCCCGGATGCGCCAGCCGTTCCCGCCGCACTCGGCCTCGAACGCGACGAAGTCACGCGCGAGCGCCGACGCCACAGTGGTCTCGCCGCGCAGCAGCGGCCGCACCCAGCGCTGCACCTGCGCGTCGTCACCGAACTCGGCCAATGTGGCCGCGACCACCGCGATACTCGTGGAATACGGTGCGGGAGCGACGGTCCGGCCGATCTCGGTCAGTACGCCACACTGTTCCAGCAGTCCGTATCCGCCGCCGTTCACGCGCTCGGGCAGCGCCGCGTCCAGCAGGCCCGCGCCCGCCATGGCCCGCCACAGGTCCGGATCGAATCCGGTGTCGCCGGGCCGGGGATGGCGGCCGGCCCAGTCGGCGAGCAGCTCACGAGCCAATCCCGACAGTTCCCGCTGCGCGTCGGTGTATTCGAAATCCATGGTGCTACTCCTCTTCTCAGCGGGTGACGGGCAGGCCGAGAGCAGTCTTGGCGATGATGTCCCGCTGCACCTCGTTGACGCCGCCGCCGAAGGTCAGGATGAGCGCGGACCGGTGGCAGCGTTCGATGCGCCCGCGCAGCACCGCGCCCGGGGAATCCGCGCGGATCACCGCCTCGGCGCCGAGCACCTCCATGAGCAGCCGATATCCCTCGATGGCGAACTCGGTCCCGAAGACCTTGGTGGCGGAGGCATCCGCCGGGCCGAGCGCACCGCGATCGGCCGCCCACGCGGTCCGCCAGTTGCGCAGCTTCAGATATTCGGCGTGCGCGTGCACCCGGGCCAGGTACAGCCGTACCCATTCGGCGTCCATGACCCGGGAGCCGTCGGGCAGGACGGTGGCGCGCGCCCACTCGGTAACCTGCCGCAGCGATTCCTGCAGGGGCGCGGCCGAGGCCAGCGCCACGCGTTCGTGATTGAGCTGATTGGTGATCAGCGCCCACCCCTGGTTCTCCCCGCTCACCAGATTGGCGGCGGGCACCCGGACCTCGGAATAGTAGGTGGCACTGGTGCCGACCCCGGCCATGGTGTGCACCTTGGTCCACGAAAACCCCTGGGCCGCCGTGGGAACGATGAAGATCGACAGCCCGGCGTGCTTGCCGGCGCTCGGATCGGTGCGCGCGGCCAGCCACACGTAGTCGGCGTATTCGATGAGGCTGGTCCACATCTTCTCGCCGGTGATGACGTACTCGTCCCCGTCGCGCACGGCGCGGGTGCGCAGCGCGGCCAGATCCGTCCCGGCATCCGGCTCGGAATAGCCGATGGAGAAGTGCACGTCGCCGCGGGCGATCCTCGGCAGGAAGAACGCCCGCTGCTCCGCGGTGCCGTAGCGCATGATGGTCGGCCCGACCGTGTTCACCGTGAGATAGGGCACCGGCACGCCCGCAGCGGCGGCCTCGTCCAGGAAGATCAGCTGATCGAGCATCGGACGGCCCTGTCCGCCATGCTCTTCCGGCCAGCCCAGAGCCAGCCAGCCATCGGCGCCCAGCCGGCGCACCACCTCCCTGTAGACGGTCCCGTCGCCGTGCTCGCCGCCGGGACCCGAGCGCAGCGCCGCCCGGACCTCCGGGGTGACGAGGTCGGCGAAATACTCGCGCAGCCGCTTGCGCAGCCGATTCTGTTCATCGCTGAAACTGATGTGCATAGGCTGAAAGGTAGGAAGCCGCGAGGCCGGATCCGCCCGGCTGGCAGGAAGCTGCCAGATCCACCGGGAGCGACCGGCGCCCGTGTCACGATCGGGGAAGTGATGCAGCGACAGCAGACCGGCGCCCAGGCCACCGGCATCGTCCGGTTCAGCCAGGAGGGGCACTGGGATCAGGACGTCCACCACCTGCTCCGCCATGCCCGGCGAGAGGCGGTGGTGGCGGTCTCCAATCCCACCCACTCCAGTGATCACCTGCGGCTCGGGCAGGTCGTCGTGGACGACCTGCTCGCCGCGGGCAAGCAGGTGCGGCTGCTCTACTCCCCCGACTATCTGGAACTGCGCGACCGCCGGCCGCTGCTGCGGCATTCCTCGCAGGGCGCGCAGATCCGGGTCACCGACAACGACTTTCACAATGTGCTGATCATCGACCGCACGGTGGCGGTGCTGTGGAGCGGCGCGGGAGCCGACCACCCCTACGCCTACCTGGTCCGCGAACCAGCCCTGCTGCGCGCCCTGCACCAGTTCGCCCTGCTGAGCTGGCAGTCCGGCCACGGCCTGGCCGGGCACCTCGACACCGCGGGCGTCGAGATCACCCCCACCGCCCGCGCCGTGCTCAATACCCTCAACCTCGGTCTGATCGACGAGGCCGCTGCACGCCGGCTGGGCATGTCGCTGCGCAGCTACCGCCGCCACATCGCCGACCTCATGATCCGCCTCGAGGTGCGCAGCCGCTTCCAGATCGGTGTCCGCGCAGCACAACTCGGCCTCCTCGACGACACCCCGCATCCTGTCGCATCCCCCTGACGCTCCCGGTACCCCTGCCGATAGCACCGGTGGACGGCGAGCCTCTCGCGGTGGTCGCGGGCCCGCGCCGAGTACCTGGCTGGGGCGGCGAAGAGTATTGCCGGACAGCGGTTTCGGCGTCGATATTGGCTGAATGAACGTGGTGGCCGCGCTCCGGCTCAATATGACCAATGTCAACGACCCGGCGGCCGGGCATCGCGAGCGGTACCGGGCCGCGCTGGAGATGGCGGAGTACGCCGATCGGGTCGGGTTCACGGTCGTCAATTGCGAAGAGCACCACGGCTCGGGGACCGGGTGGCTGCCCGCGCCGCTGCTGCTGGCCGCCGCGGTGGCGGCGCGGACCGAGCGGATGCGGATCAGCATCGGCGCGCTGCTGGTGCCGCTGTACGAGCCGGTGCGGCTGGCCGAGGAGCTGGCGGTGCTGGACAATCTGTGCGGCGGGCGGCTGACCGTGGTCGCCGGAATCGGTTACCGGCCCGAGGAATACGCCGCGCTGGGCCGGGATTTCAGGCGTCGGGGCAACCTCATGGACGAGGCCCTGGAGATCATGATCGCGGCCTGGCGGGACGAACCCATCCAGATCCATGGGCAACCGTTCGACGTCACGCCCAAGCCCTGCAGCACACCCCATCCGCAACTGCTCATCGCCGGGATGAGCGCGGCGGCCGCGCGCCGCGCGGCGCGGTTCGGGCTGCCGCTGTCGCTGCCGATGGCCATGCCGGAGGTGGAGGAGCTCTACCACCGGGAGCTGGCGCGTTGCGGCACAGCGGGTTTCGTCCACAAGCCCGAACCCGGCAGCAGACTCACCCTGCTGCACACCGATCCGGACGCGGCCTGGCGCAGCTACGGCCCGCACATTCTGACCGAGATCCGCGAGTACGCGTCGTGGCGGCGGGATGGGGTGCCGCGCCCGCACGAGACGGTGCCGGATTCGGTGGATGCGCTGCGGGCGCACGGTTACCTGGAGATCCTCACCCCCGGCGAGCTGCGGGACCAGATCGCGCGCGGCCGTACCGAAATCCTGATCAACCCCCTGATCGGCGGGCTGCCGATCGAGGAGGGCTGGGCCGCCCTGCGCCTGCTCGGCGACGAGGTGCTCTCACGCACCGAGCTCGCTCCCGCCCTCGGCTAGCCCACCGGCATCGCCCGATCGCCCTGGCCCACAACAATTTTCGCCTTCGAAGTACCCGATCGCTAGGACAAGCATGACCGATCTGCGCCCCGGCCGGCTCACGGCCGCCGCCAAGAAATTCCTGACCTGGGACCCCGACCCGGCCGTCTTCGGTGTCACCATTCCCTGCCCGGTGCCGGTGGCGATGGGGCTGGAAGAGGTTCAGCGGCTGGTCAATACCCTGATCGACACGCACGAGGCCCTGCGCAGTCGCTACAGCTACGGCGAGGGCGCGGCCTGCGAGATCGAACCCGAATCCGGTGGCGTCATCGACCCGGCCCGCGTCGACGTGCGGACCATCGATATCGAGAGCCTCGACCCCGGCGCGCTCATGGAGCTGATCGACGCGGAGTCCGCCCGGGCCAACCTGCGGCTGGATCCGCCCGCCGGGAAGGTCGTCACCGCGGTACTGCTAACCCGCTCCTACGACGTGAACATTCTGCTGTTCACCGCCCACCACGTCGCCATCGACGGTGTCGCCATGTGGGTGCTGTGGGACGACATCGCCACCTATGTCCGGCAATGGGAAGCGGGAGAGGCGATCTCGCTGCCGCCCGAGACCACCACCGGCTCGGAGTGGGCGGAGTTCCTCGACGGCCACGCGCCCACCCGGGTGGGTGAACGGGACTACTGGCTGGCGGCCTCCGACAGCGAACCCAATCAGCAGATCCGTTCGGCCACACCGAAATCGGCACACTTCGACGGCGTCATCGACGGCGCGCTGGCCCAGCGGCTGCTGGTGGAGCTGCCCGCGGCCTACGACGCCAGCTACACCCGGATCCTGCTCGTGGCACTGGGACTGGCCATCGAGGACGCCACCGGCGTGGCACGGCCCATCCAGGTGCAGAAACACGGCCGCTACAGCCGCCTGCGGCCGGGCACCGACCTGTCGCGCACGGTCGCCTGGATCTCCGACGACTACCCCTGGCTGCTGCGGCCGGTAACGGGCAGCCTCGAGACGCGCCTGCGCGACGCCATCGCCACCTATCCGCCGCACCCGGAGGACTTCACCCTACTGTGCTGGCATCACCCCGAAAGCTGGCCGCACTTCCTGACCTTCAACTTCCCCAAGTTCTACTTCAACTTCCTCGGCGATGTGGGCGTGTGGATTCCGGACGCGCAGTCGCGCGAACAGTCCCGGCTGACCATGTTCGATCTGAGCATGTTCCTCGGCACCAGCAAGCCCGAAGGCGTTGAGCAGGTGCACTATTCGGTGCATTCGCCCGACGGCGGGCTGGGGGCCGAGCGGATGCGGGCCATCGTCACCCGGTGGCTGTCGATCCTCGAGACCGTGGAGGTGCGATGAGCAGGATCATCCTGGTCGGCATCGGCAGCCGCGGTGACATCGCCCCGCTGACGGGACTGGGCGCGGGCCTGCGCGACGCCGGGCACGAGGTCGTGGTGGCCTCGCACTGGATGTTCGCCGAGCAGATCACCGGGTGCGGGCTCGAATTCCGGCAGATGCCGCTCAATATCGACATCGATATGACCGACACCGATATCAACCGGCTCGCGGCAGGCTGGAAGTTCTCCTCCCCCAGCGGCGTTCACAGCATGGGACTCGGCATGATCGAGACGCTGCTCGACGAACCCGCCGACGTGCTGCTGCTGCCGCCGCCCACCGAGTACGCGGGCCTGCCGCTGGCCGAGGCCAAGGGCATCCCCTCGATCGGTCTGCGATTCCAGCCGCTGTCCGCGACCGCCGCCCACGCCCCGGCGGCCCTGGGCGCCTACGACTTCGGCGCCCGCGGCAACCGGCTGGCCGGCGAGTTCGGCGCCTGGTTCAACGACCGCTTCTACGCCGGCACCATCGCCAGGTTCCGCCGCGCACTCGGACTTCCGCCGATCTCGGCCTTCGACCTGCGCCGCGGCCGGACCGCGGCCGAATGGCCCATCCTGAACGGCTTTTCGCCCAGTGTCGTGCCGCGCCCGGGCGATTGGCGGCCCGGCCTGGAAGTGACCGGGTACTGGTGGCCGCCGCGCCCCGACGACTGGCAGCCGCCCGCCGACCTGGTCGATTTCCTCGACGCCGGACCGGCTCCGGTCTTCCTCGGCTTCGGCAGCATGGTCGACAGCGCCGCGGGCAGCGCCAGGATGTCGGCGATCATCGGCGCCGCACTGCGGCGGGCGGGCGTGCGCGGCATCGTGCAGACCGGCTGGCTGCAACTCGATGTCGCCGGCGACGATGTGCTGACCATCGGTGAGGTGCCGCACGATTGGCTGTTCCCGCGCATGTCGGCGCTGGTCCACCACTGCGGCGCCGGAACCACGGCCGCGGGCCTGCGCGCGGGCGTGCCGGCCATCGGCGCGCCGGTGTACGCCGACCAGCCGTTCTGGGCGCAACGCCTGATCGATGTCGGCGTCAGCCCGGCCACCATCCCCTACTCGAAGCTGTCCGAGGACCGGCTCACCGCCGCGCTGAAGCGCGCCACCACCGATACCGCCCTGCGCGACAATGCCACTCGGCTCGCCGCCCGGATCGCCGCGGAGGACGGCGTCGGCCTCGCCGTGAAGGCCGTCGAGGCCCACCTGGCCGCATACGGGACGGCCTGATCCACCACTCACCCTGTGCCCGAGGGCGGTCCGCCCCGCCCGGGCCCGCCCACGCCGGATTCCACGCCCCGACTGTGGTTAGATAGCGCGCAGTTTCGCCTGGTGTTTGCTATGCATCGATCCGATTAGCGCTGATCAGCGGTGGAGGCGGGCCATTTGAGCGTGCTGCGCGGGCACAAGACACTGATCTCGAACCTGGCTCTGATCCTGCTACTCGCAGTCGGGGCGGCGTATCTGGCGATCCATGTGGCGCGGGTGCGCGCACCGGGCAGCACCTACACCGTCACTGTTCAGCTGGATCGCTCCGGCGGTTTGCAGGCGGGTAACGACGTCACCTGGCGCGGGTACCGGGTGGGATCGGTCAAGGCGATCCAGATCATCGGCGGCGGCGCCATGGTGTCGGCGGTCGCGGAAATCGACAAGCGGTACCGGATTCCGGCCGATACCCAGATCGCGGTCTCGGCGCTGTCGGCGGCGGGCGAGCAGTACATCGACTTCCGGCCCAACACCGACAATCCGCCCTATCTGCACGATGGGCAGGTGGTGCGGTTCAACCCCGGCAAGATCACCACACCGACACCCGTCTCCGAGACGCTGACGAACACCAGCGAGCTCATCGCGCAGATCGATCCGGACAAGCTGGCGGTGATCCTCGATAATCTGGACACCGCGCTCAGCGGCGGGCCCGATCAGCTGCGCGGCCTCATCGACGGATTGAGCATCGCCACCACGGGTTTGGACAACCGGCTGCCGCAGACGGTCAGCCTCATCGAGAATCTGCGCGTCATCGCGGGCACCACCTCGCACGCGCAGCCCGATCTCGGCACGCTGACCCGCAATACGTCGGTCGTGGTCGACCAGGCCCGCATCGCCGACGCCGAATTGCGGCAACTCCTCGACCGCGCACCCGGACAGCTGGGCATCGCCGATGCGGTACTGGACCGGAACATGGATCCGATCCACAGCCTGGCCACCACCATGTCCGCCATCGTGCGGGCCGCGCTGTTGCGGGTGCCCGCGCTGCGCGCCCTGTTCCCGGCGTTGGTGGTCGGCTCCTCCGCCATGGGCGTGCCCGCCCACGACGGCGAGTTCTACACCATCGTGGACGCCTGGCTGCGGCCGTGGTGCAACTATCCGACCCGGACCGTGCCCGCGTTCATCGCCACGGTGCCCGTCTTCAACAGCTGGAACTACTGCGACAATCCGCCCGACGACCAGCAGATTCGCGGATCCGCCAACGCGCCGCGCCCGGATGTCGCCAACAATGGCGCGCACCGGCCGACCGGAGTCGACCCGAATCAGCGCACGCTGCCACCTGTTCGGTGAATTCGGGCGTGTCGGCGCGCCTGTCGCGGTTTATCCCGCGAATCTCGATTTCCACCAGTCAGAATGATCACCGGTACCCAGTGGTCCCATGCTTGTGCCAACGAACAATGTCCCTTTGCCCTGAGAGCGGCATCGAACAGGGCGGCGGGCCAAGGTTAGGAGAGGGTCGAAACTCGATGATGAGCAGAAGTTCCCTCGGCTTGGCGGCGCGATCGGCGGTCATCGCCGGTGTGGCGGTCGCAGGATTCGCGGCGGCGCCCGCGCAAGCCGAACCATTGTGGCCCGGTGGTCCGGACGTACCCGGTGTTCCGGCGATCGTCCCCGGCATCGCACCCAGCGATGTCAACGCGCCGTGCCAGACGGCGGGCACTCGCGCCTGCCTCAAGCTCGGCAGCAACGAAGCGTGGCTGATGGACAACGGCAAGGTCGTCTTCGGCCCAACGCCCATCTCGCACGGCATGCCCGGATTCGAGACGCCGCCGGGCGTGTTCCATGTGTCGTTCAAGAAGCCGTTCCACTGGAGCACCATGCACAACGCTCCGATGGAATACGCGGTGTTCTTCAATGGGGACATCGCCTTCCACATCGGACCGGTGGACAAGAAGTCGCACGGCTGCATCCGCATGACGCCGGATGGGGCGCGCGAGTTCTTCAACTACCTGAACCCGGGTGACACCGTCGAGGTCGTGCCGTAACGGCGACGCGAATGCGTGTGCGAGCCCCCTCCGGCGCCTGTCCGGAGGGGGCTCGCTCATGGCCGGGTCGCGCCGGACATTCGGGCGACTACGCGGGGCAGTTGTGGTACGAGGTCACCAGCCAGCGGCCGTCACGCTGGATCAGGGCCCAGGTGGCCACGATCCAGCCGTCGGCCGGCGGCTCGGTCTCCCCGGCGGGCACCACCGCGCTGCGGCTGACCACGATGGCGGTGCCGGGGGCCGGGAAGCGGACCGACTGCGGTTCGTCGACCGTGTGCGAATCCCGCAGCGGGCCCGCGAAACCCGCGGCCATGGAGGTCCGGACCGCCTCGCGGCCCACGTTCACCATGCCCCGCACGACGGTGGTGGCGTCGGGGTCGTAGTCGGCGACGAAGGCATCCGCGTCATTGGCGGCCCAGGCGCGGTAGAGGTTGGTCAGGACGTCGAGGACGGCCTCGCGGTCGGTCTGTACGGCGGTGTCGGTCATGGTTTCCTCCTCGGATCGCGGCCGCGGTGAGCGACTCACGAGTACCTACCGGCGGGCGGTGCCCGATTCATCGCCGCGGGTGTACAAAGTTCGGCAGGGCCTGGATTCGCGGAGCAGGGGCCCGGATTCGAGGAGCAAGAGCATGGCGAACGTGGACTTCGAGGCGGACACCGGCCGCTACCGACGGGAATTGCTCGCGCATTGCTATCGCATGCTCGGGTCGGTACAGGACGCCGAGGATCTGGTGCAGGAGACCTACCTGCGGGCCTGGCGGGCACGCGACAGCTACGACGAGAAGCGGGCCGGGATGCGGACCTGGCTGTACCGGATCGCGACCAATGCCTGCCTGACCGCGCTCGAACAGCGCGGTCGGCGGCCCATGCCCTCCGGACTCGGCCACGAACCCGGTGACGACCCGCGTGAGGCACTGGTGCACGGCGGGGAAATCCCTTGGCTGCAACCGATTCCGGACGCGCTGCTCGGCGATCCGTCGGAAGCCGCGGTGGCCCAGGGCAGTCTGCGGCTGGCGCTGGTCGCGGCCATGCAGCAGCTGCCCGCCCGGCAGCGGGCGGTGCTGGTGCTGCGCGAGGTGCTCGACTGGCCGGCCGCAGAGGTGGCGCGGGCGCTGGACATGACCCCGGCGGCGGTGAACAGCGCGCTGCAGCGGGCCCGGAAGACGCTGAGCCAGAGCGGTATTCGCGAGGACGAGGTGTCCGAGAGCGCCGAGCAGCGGGCCGTCGTCGACAGCTATGTCGCCGCGTTCCGCAATGCCGATCTGGCGGCGCTGGAGAAGCTGCTGTCCGACGACGTGATCATGGAGATGCCGCCCATGCTCAATTGGTACGTCGGGCGCGCGGACTACATCGGGTTCATGGCGCGTGTCTTCGACATCAACGGCAGCGATTGGCGCCTGGTGCCGATCGGGGCCAATGGCCAGCCGGCACTGGCGGCCTACGTCCGCGACGGCGACGGGTACGCCCTGCACACCCTGCAGGTCTTCACGATTCGCGGCGGCCTGGTCACCAACCTGATCGCCTACCAGGTCGAGGAGATCTTCCGGCTCTTCGACCTGCCGGCCCGATTGCCCTGAGCCTCAGTCGTTGTCACCGGAGGACGCCAGCAGGCCGTGATCGTGTGCGAAGGCCGCTGCCTCGGTCCGGCTGGCCACGCCGAGCTTGGTGAGAATCCTGGAGACGTGCACACCGGCGGTGTTGGCGCTGATGAACAGCTCGGCCGCGAGGCCGCGATTGCTCATGCCCTTGGCGACCAGCCGCAGCACCTCCAGCTCGCGCGGAGTCAGGCCGTGCCGGCCGGACACGGTGCCGCCGTGCGGTTTCGGCGCTTCCGCCGTTCGCCCGGCGGTGAGGCGGGCCCGGTCGGCCAGCCGTGCGGCCGCCTCCTGCAACGGCAGTGCACCCAGCCGGGCCGCGATCTCGGCGGCCTCGCGCACGGCCAGGTCTGCGGCCGCTCGATTCCCTTCGGCCGCATACGATTCCGCCGCTTCCAGGAATGCGGCGGCGATCTCGTACGGCCGCTCGACGGCGCGCCAGGCGGCGACCGCCTCCGACCAGCGCGCCGCCGAACCGGCCAGCCGCGCGGTGAAGACGGCGCGATAGGCGGCATCGACCGGCGACACCGCGGGCAGCGTGTCACCCAGCGCGAGCAGTTCGGCGGGCGCTCCGGCGGTTCGGGCGGCCAGCGCCACCAGCGGCCATGCGTCGTGCGGATGCGCGAACAGGGTTGCGGCACCGTCGCCTTGGGCGAGCACGCCGGCCAGCACCGCCGCCGCCCCGGTCTCGTCGCCCGCCGCCGAGTCCACGGCGCAGGTCAATGCGACGAGTTCGAGCCGATATTGCGCGGCCCACCGGCTGTCACCCAGCAACCGCCCGGCCTCGGCCGCCGCTTCCCGCGCCGCGCCGATGTTCCCTTCCGCCAGGGAGATTCGCGCGAGACACAGGGTCAGCGCCGCCCGGCTGAGCGGCGGCAACTGGTCGAACTGCGTCTCGTCGACCACGGCCCGGGCCTCGTCCCAGCGGCCGAGCGCGGCGAGCGCCTGCGCCCATTTGACGAACAGGATCGGTGCGGACTCGGAGAACCGGAACGACTCGTGCGCGGCCCGCAGTCCCTGCCGGACGGCGGCGATGGCGGCTTCGTACCGCCCGGCCGCGACCAGCACCGCCGATTCCCAGGTGGCGACATCCACCACGATCCGCGCGTCCCCGGCCGCGGCGGCCGCCCGGTGCGCTTCGGCGAAATGATCCAGCGCCCAGTCGGTTTCGTCCGCGACCGCCGATTCCGGCCCGGATGAACCATCCCCCGCCACCTCCGCCGCGGCGGCCCCCGCCAGCCCGAGATGGGCGTGCGCCCGCGCCACGAGGGCGTCCGCCCCCAGTCGCTGGGCGATAACCAGCGCGGCACGGGCGTCCGACGCCGACCCGGCGGCGTCCCCTCGGAAGATCCGCGCGGAGGCCGATTGCACCAGCGCCTCCGCCCGCTCCGCACCGGCACCCGCCACCGGCAACAGCTGCAGTGCCCGCGCCAGATCCGTTCCCGGTCCGGCCCCGGTGGTCCCCCGCAGGTACGCCCGCCGCCGATACATGCGCGCCACCCGCTCGACCTCGCACCGGTCGGCGTCCGCATCGGCGGCGCGCTCGCCGTCGTCCCGGCCGGCCGAGCGGCGGCCCGACCTCGACTCGGTACTTCCGGTGGCGGACTCGGCGGGGGCGGTGTCGCCGGTGGGGTCGAGCAGGGCCAGCGCCGCGTCGGCGGCGGCGATGCCGCGCTCGGTCGCGCCGCAGGCCACCGCGACGTCGACGATCTGTTCCAGGACAGCCAGTTTCGTGGTGGGCAGGATCTGCTCGGCAGCGGGCACCCGATCCCAGAGGACGAGGATCTGTTCGAGGAGCCGGAGGCGTTCCGGGTGGGTGGCGGGGACGGCGGTGGCCGCCGACCAGTAGGCGCGCAGGGCCTGCTCCAGATCCCCGGCGGCGCGGGCGTGGCGGGCCAGGTCGGCACGGGATTCGGCGTCGAGGGCCTCGCCGCGGGCGCGCAGCGCCGCGGCCGCGCGGGCGTGCAGGCGGGTGCGCTCACCGGGCAGCAGCCGGTCGTAGATGGCCTGGCGGATGAGGCCGTGCCGGAATTCGTAGCCGGTCTCGGTGGTGTGCAGCAGGTGGCGGTCGACCAATTCCCGTAGGGCGCGGTCCAGTTCGTCCGGGGGTAGGCCGACGATGGCGGCCAGCAGTTCGTGGTGGATCGGGGAGCCGAGGACGGCGGCCGGGGGGACCACGGCGAGAGCGTCTGCGGAGAGGCCGGATTGGAAGCCGAGCAGCAGATCGGTCAGGTCGGCGGGCAGCTGGTCGGGGCACTGGCCGAGCGCCTCGACGAACAGCGGGTTGCCGCCGCTGCGTTCGAAAACCTTGGTGATGAGCCGGGGTTCGGGCTCGCGGGCGAGCAGGGCGGCGAGCTGGCGGCCCACCTCATGGCGGGTCAGCGGGTGCAGTTCCAGCACCCGCACGCCCGGATTGCGGCGCAGTTCGGCGACCAGGCCGCGCAGCGGTCCGGCCTCGCCGGGACGGTAGGTGCCGACCAGCAGGGCGTCCGCGTCGGCGAGATTGGCGGCCAGGAAGGTGAGCAGTTCACGGCTGGCGTCATCGGCCCAGTGCAGATCCTCGAGGATGAGCACCACCGGCCGGGTCATGGCCAGTTGCTCCAGCAGCGTGAGGATTTCGCCGAACAGGCGGATGCGGTCGGCCTCCGGGGCGGCGCCGCCGGTGTGAACGGCCAACTGCGGCAGCCAGTTCGCGAGCGCCGGATGCGGCGGCAGCAGCGTGGCCACCGCCTCGCCGCCGAGCTGCCGCACCAGCCCGCGCAGCACCGCCAGAAACGGCGCGTAGGCCACGCCCCCGGTTCCGAGCTCCGGGCAGCGACCGAGCAGCACCATCGCGCGAGAGTCCAAACGCTCGGTGAACTCCCCCACCAGCCGGGATTTCCCGATCCCGGCCTCCCCCGCGATCAACACCGTCTGTGTACCGGGATCACCCACCGCCTCGACCAGCGCGGACACCTCTGCCGCCCGCCCTACGAGGACACTGCTGCCGGGAAAACTCACCACTCCCTGATCATGCCGTGACTGTCGCAATTCGCCCACTCGACAGGCCATTTCGCACCCCGTTCACAGCTTCGGGCAGCTTATAGTGCACGCGGCGCTAACGCGTGAGCTATCGGTATGTGGATGGGCAGGAATGACAGTCGAGAACCCGGCGGTGGTGTCGGTGCCCGGATTGTGGGCCGCGGCGGATCCCGGCGATCGGCGGCGTTGGTGGCCGGGCTCTACCGCGACCGAGAACGCCACCGACTCGGAAACCGAGATCACCGTCGCGGGCAGCCGGAGCGACCCGTGCGGACCGGACTGCACCGCGATCGAAACCCTGACCAGCGCACGGCAACCCTTCGGCGCGGCAGCGATCCCCGCGTCGCACCCGGACGACATCTCCGTGTGGTACCAGATGGTGCTCACTGTCAACGGGATCGTCATGCCCACACCGCTGTGTACCGGCGTCCAGCCGATGCCGGGAAACGGAACGGCGACGGTGTCCTGCCCGTTCACCATCGACGCGGACGGCGGCACCGTCGACGCGGTCCTGAAGAACCACCCGCTGATGGGCCGGGCACGCGCCGACGCTCTCGTGAGCACCGTCGACAGCAATGCCGCACGCAGCCGGGACAAGACCGCATGCCCGGTGGTGCAGGTCGAGGGCACGGCCTTCTGGACCAAGCCCGGCTGCTGATCGTACGCGGGCCCGAACCCGAAGGGCCTCACCGCTGATCAGGGTTGGTCAGGAAGCCCTCGACGGTCCGGCGCACCTTCGACACCGCACTGTCGTCCCCCAGACGCAGTGCGGTATTCGCCGCTGCGAGCACCGCGTCGATCTGGAAGGCCGCCAGATCGGCGTCCAGAGTGGCGATTTCGCCGTGGTCGCGGGCGTAGGACAGCTCACCGGCCAGCAGGTCGAGCCAGTCCTGCTGATTGGCCACCAGCGCGTCGCGCACCGGCCCGGGGCGGCTGTCGAATTCGGCCAGGTTCGCGGACTGGAAGCAGCCGCCCTCGAAGCAGGGGCCGGCGGCGTAGTCGATCCACAGCTCGATCAGGGCCCGCAGGCGTTCGGCGCCACGGGGTTTCGCCCGGGCGGGCCGGGTGACGGTGTCGATGAAGACCGTGCGGAAGTAGTCGATGGTGGCGAGCTGCAGGGCTTCCTTGGTGCGGAACAGGGTTTGGATGCCCGCCTTGCTGAGGCCGGTGTCGGTGGCCAGGCGACCGAAGCTCAAGCCCTCCAGGCTGTCCAGCGAGGCGATGTCCACGGCCCGGCCGAGCACCACCTTGCGGGTGCGCGAGCCGCGCAGCAGTCGCTTGTCGGTGATCTCGGTGGTGTCCGCTGCCGGAACCGGGCTTTCCATACGGCCGATCGTACTCCTGACCCGCGCCGGAAAAGGTCCTGACAATGGGCCGTGCACGGCGGAAGAGGTCAATCGATATTGCCGCGCCAGGTGACCCACGCTACTGTTACGGGCCAGTAGGAACGCTGGCGTTCCCAGACAGCTGTGGAGGATTCGCGCATGATCAAGGCAACGCAACCCCTCACGGCCGCACCGATTTCCGGACCGCTGCGCGATGCGCGCGGCCTGTCCGCCGCCCTGGTCGCGCACTTCGCCGAACACGTGGCCCGCTGCGGCACCCTGCCCGGGGACGCGCTGCGCGGGGAGGTCACCGCCGTCACCCGCACCTGCCTGGAACTCGCGGCCGGGGTGCTGGAGGGCCGTGACGTGAGCGCCAAGGTCGAACGGCTGCAGCGCGCTGGCGCGGACTGGGCGCGCGAGGGCATTCCCATCGGGACCATCCACCGCGCCGTGCACGACGGCTTCGCCGTGGGTTTCGATCTCATCGTGGACGCCACCGGGCCCGAGGACTACGCCCGGCTCGCGGTCACCGCGCGCCGGCTGTTCGAGGTGCTGGCCATCGTGGATTCGGCGTTCGCGGTGTCCTATGTGCGCGAGCACCGGGCGGTGGTGGCCGAGCATCACACCGCGGTGCACACGGTGGCGTCGGCCCTACTGGCCGGGCATCCCGCCTCGACCATGGCCCGCGCCGGCGGCATCGAGATCGACGAGTCGTATTACGTGCTGGCACTGAGCATTCCGTCGCATCCGGGCGAGGACGATCCCCGGGTGGACGGTGAGGTGGTGGCCCGCCGCAAGCTGCGGCGGGTCCAGTCCGAGCTGGCCCGCGGCGGTCGGGGCCGGGCGCTGTCGCTGCTCAGCGCCGACGGCGGCACGGTGCTGCTGCCCGCGGCCGAGGTGACGCCCGCCGAACTCGGCGACCTGGTCGACGGATTGTCCACGGCCGCACAGGTTCCGGTGACCGCCACCGTCATCCACACCGAGACGCATCGCATTCCGGAGGCCGCCGAGCAGGCGCACGAGCTGCTGGACATGGTGCACCGCCTGGAGTGCGCGCCCGGCCTGTACCGCTTCGACGACCTGGCCATGGAGTACCAGCTGACCCGGCCGGGCCCGGCCCGCGAATACCTCGGCACCCTGCTCGATCCGCTGGACGCCTACCCGGAACTGCTGGAAACCCTGCGCCGCCATATCGGCAACGACCTGAGCCGACGGCATACGGCGCGCGTGCTGGGCGTGCACACCAATACCGTCGACAATCGGCTCAAACGGATCGGGCAGCTCACCGGATTCGATCCGGCCCAGCCGTCCGGGCTGTGGTACCTGCGGTCCGCGCTGGTGGCGCGCAGCTATCGGAAGTCCGAGCGGGTGCGGATCGGGCGGCCGGACACCATGGTCGCCAGCAGCGCGGCGAAGTGACGGTGCTCGGACAGGGCGCGCCGCGAGGCTGCCACCGACCAGACGGTGCGCACCTCCGACGGCGGCAGCGGTCGGTCGGCCAGGCGGTCGGCTAGCCAGTCCACCATCACCGGAATCGCGATGAACTGCAAGGGAAGATGCGTGCTGAGCCGGTCGCGCAGATAGCGGACATGCGCGCCGCGGGCGTGATAGCGCCGCACATGCGCATCGACATCGGCGACCGCGATCACCTCGTCATTGACGCCCTGGACCACGAACAGCGGCATGGCGGGAGCCTGCGCGCCCGGCTGGATGTCGTCGAGCACCGCCCGCATCTCGGGCCGGGTCAGCAGCGCGCCGAGACCACCTTTGATGTGCCGGTTGGCATTTCGGCCGGCATAGCGGGCCAGCAGCGGGAACGTCGCGATCGATTCGGCGCGGTCGAGCAGTTCGAGGTACTCCGCCGACACGAGACCCTGCACACAGCCGTCCAGTTCCGGGTAGGCGCGGCGCAGCCCGGAGGTGAACACCATCGCGAATCCCGCGAAGGGAGAACCGTTCAGGCGTACGAAGGCCGAGGCGGGATCGCCCACGGGTGAGCCCGCGACCGCGCCCACGATATCGAGTTCGGGGGCGTAGCTCGCGGTGAGTTCGGCCGCCCACACCGTGGCCAGACCGCCGCCGGAGTAGCCCCACAGGCCGATTCGGGTGCGCGGATGCAGACCCAGCGGTGCGAAGCGCAGGGCGGCCCGCAGGCCGTCGAGGGCGCGGTGGCCGGGCTCGCGGGCCGCGCCGAAGTGGCCGTTGATGCCCTCGTGGTCGGGCACCGAGACCGCCCAGCCGCGGGCCAGTGCGGCGGCGATGAGCGGGAACTCCACCTGCGGGATGGCGCCCAGCGCGCGGGCGCGGTGCTGTAAAGCGTAGGAGGGGAAGCATTTCGGCGCGACGGCGTCGATGGCGCACTGGAACGACACCAGCGGGCGGTCCGCGGACGGTTCCGCGTCCCAGGGCAGCAGGACGGTGGTGACCGTCGCCTCCGGCCGGCCGTTGAGATCGGTGCTGCGGTACAGCAACTGCCAGGCTCGGACGCGCTGCGGAATGCGCCCGAACAGGCCGAGCCGCACCGGCCGCGACCGCAGGATCGTGCCCGGCGCAACCGATCCCGGGTCGATCGGCGAACGGTAGAACGGATCCTCCCCGGGTAGTAGAGGATGCCCGCGCGGCAGGTCGGATTCCATTGCGAAACTGCCGGTTTCGACGGCATCGCCGATCGTCATCGTGGTCCCTTTCGGAGAGAAGCCAGAGGGCCGGGGCGAGTCCCCGGCCTCCCTCGTGCTGGTGATTCGGGAGCGAGAGCCCCCGGACGTCGCTCAGATGTGCCCGCTGCCGCCGATCATCCAGGGGTTGAAGGTGCAGACCAGGTCGGGATGGGCGGCCGGGTCCAGGGCGTGCAGCGCAATGGAGGCCGCCCGGGGCGAGTACATGATGGTGAGGTGATCGGAGATGTCCTCGGGGCAATCCTGTTGCAGCGTGATGTTTTCCACGGGGGCGTCGGGGCCCGGGGTGAGGAAGGTCCACTCGTAGGGGTTGGAGATCTCGTCGTGGGTGGTGCCGACGGCGGTGTACGCCACGCCGGGCACCGTGTCGCCGTCGGCATTCAGCTTGGCATAGAACGGCGAGCCGAGGACCTGCTCGGTATTGGCCTGGCCGATCAGCGGCTCGTAGAAGCCGAGGATGTTCAGGCCGAGATCGGTGATGATGCGCCCGAGGGTGGCGATGCCGAGCAACGAGGTGCCGTGGGTGGTCGCGCCGAAGCTGATGACCTTGCCGACTTTCCCGAGGCCGCCCTCGAATTTCAGGTACTGGCTGGTGACCGGTCCGCCCTGGGAGTGGGCGATGACGTCGACCGCGGGCGCGCCGGTGGCGGCCAGCACCCGATCGATGAACTGACCGAGCTGCCGAGCGGAGTCCTCCATCGGCCCGACACCGTAGCGGCCCGGCAGGATCGGCCCGACACCGCCGCCGCCCAGCGGCGTCTCACGGCCGAAATTGAAGGCGTAGACACAGAATCCGGCGCGGGCGACCTGCGGGGACAGGAACGAGAAGCTGTCGTAGGTATTGAGCCAGGTGCCGTGCACCAGCACCACGGGATTGGGGTGCTCCGGGGTCGGTTTGCAGTTCCAGTCGTTGGATCCGGGCGGCGCGGTATCCGGGTGGGTCAGGCCGTAGCCGAAAGCGGCCAGGAAGGACGACATCTCCGGGCCCACGCCGACGGTGTCGGAGGCGGTGCTGACGGTCGCCGAGCCGGAACTGCTGCCGGAGTCGGCGATGGAATCCGGCTCGGAGCGCGCCACGCCGGTCGAGAACGCGACCGCGAAGGCGGTGGCACTGGCGAATACGGCACTGCCGAGGGTACGGATGGTCGGCCTCATGAAATCTCCTACTGCGTCCAGCGGATCCGACCGAACGCGTCGAATCCGATTGCGACCGTAGGAGCGTGCTGTGGCCCGTGTCACGGGCGCTGTGCCAGGTGACAGCGCGGCCCGGCGTGGATGCCGGGCGATTGTGGCGACCAACAGCCGTCAGGGGGCCGGAGTGCTCACAATGGCCATGGCCGTGCGGGTGAACAACGGCGCCAGTTCGGGCAGCGCCTGGGCGCCCTTGGTGTGCAGGCAGGCGCGCACCCGATCGTCGATGCCGCCGAGCAGCATGTCGACCAGCTGCCGATCGGGTTCGGCGGTCAGATCGCCGTCGCGCACGCCGACCCGGGCCACCGCCATGATGTAGTCCGCGAATCGCTCGTGGACGCGCAGCCGATGTTCCACCAATCCCGGTCCGGCCGCCAGGGTTTCGACATACAGTGCGCGGGCCGCACCGGGCTGCATGGACAGCACGCCGAGATAGATCTCGAAGGAAATCCGCACCCGGTCGGCGAAATTCACGCCTTCGAGGCCGGTGACGGTCTCCTGCAACTGTTCCAGTGCCGCGCCGACCGCGAGATCGTATGCGGCGGCGAAACATTCGTCCTTCCCGCCGAATACCGCGTAGAAAGTGCGGCGCGCCACCTGCGCCCGGGTCACAATATCGGCGACCGTGGTGGCCGCGAAGCCGAGCTCACCCACCGCCTCCAGCACGGCGGTGCACAGGCGCCGGTACTGCGAGGCCTCCACCTGTTCGCGGGTCAGCCCGTGCCGGCCACGCGGCAGCGGTCCCGGTTCACCGATGGTTTCCACACTCACGTCCCCAGAATAAGTTTCCACGTCACCGAGCGACTAACGGTCCGGCCAATACCAGGGCGGTTCATCCGCTGTTCCCTGTTCGGCCACCGTCGTCACGCCTTCCTGTTCGAGCAATTCGATCATGGTCGCGTCGTCGGCGTACTCGTCGATGACGCCGATCAGTTCGTCCGAATGGCTCACCACCACCAGCTGGGTATCCTCGGCGGGCCAGGGCCAGGGCCAGGGTGCGGGTGCCGATCTGCGGTGCGCGGGCGGGGGCCGCGGCGTCGGTGCGCAGATGGTCGTAGAAGCGCCACGAGCGAATGCGCTCGCGCGGCGCGAGCAGGTCCGGCGCGCGTTGCGGATCGGCCGGCACGAGCGGGGTGTTCGGTCCGGAGCGGCCGGGTCCGGCGAAGATGGTCGATTCGAGCCCGCCCTCGCGGGCCAGGCCGGCGACCGCGCCATTGCGGGCGAAGTCGGCGAGCGGGCGCAGGACGCGGTAGTGGCTGGATTTGCCGCTGCCATTGGCACCGGTGACCACGTTCAGGCGGCCGAGCAGCACCCGCAGTTTGCGCAGGGACCGGCAGTTCTCCACGGCCAACGTGGTCAGCATGGGGTCCAGCGTATTAGCTACCAACCGGTCTCGATCAGTCGGTGAGTCCGGCCCGCCACTCCCGATAGGCCGACCGCGAGCACACCGCGCAGGGGCGATAGCCGGCCGCGACCGCGGTGGCCTCGTCCGCGAAGAAGACCCGATGGGCGGTGTAGCCGCCGCGGGCGAGGGCGCGCAGCGCGGCCGGACAGTCCAGGCGGCCGTAGATCTTCAGGCGGCGATGGCCGCCCAGGACGCCGGGGGTCCGGCTGGCATACGGGCGGCCGTCCGCGCCGAGCAGGGTGTACGCCATCGCCCTCCCCTCTCAGGCGTCGTGGAAGACCAGGCCCAGGGTGTGGCGCTGACCGGACCGCACCAGGCTCACCCCGTGCCGCATGGGCGCGGCCGACCAGCCGCGTGTTCCGCGCACCGGGCGATCGCGGGTGGTGAAGATCAGGCCGTGCCCCTGCGGCAGCGCCATGGCCGCGCCGCGGGATTGCGCGCGCGGGCGCTGCTCGACCATGAGGAATTCACCACCGGTGTAGTCCACGCCCGGTGCGTCCAGACCGATCACGACCTGGAGCGGAAACACCATGTCGCCGAACAGGTCCCGGTGCAGGGCATTCCAGTCGCCGGGACCGTAGCGCAGCAGGATCTGCGAGCCCTTCACCTGACCGGCCCGATGACACTGGGCGATCCACTCGTCCAGGCGTTCCGGCCAGGTGCCGGGCCGGCCCAGCCGGGCGGCCCAATCCCGCGCTATGGGAAGCAGTTTCGGATACAGAGCCCACCGCAGCTCGGCCACGATCTCGGGGAGGTCATGGGTGAAGTAGCGGTATTCGCCCGAGCCGAAACGGTGGCGGGCCATGTCGACCGTCGAACGGAAATGCTCCTCCTCGTCGTAAAGCCCTGCGAGGGTCCGGCATTCGGCGGCGGTGAGCAGCGGACCGGTGAGCGCGTGGCCGTGGTCGTCGAGCTCACCGGCCAGGGCCGCCCATTCCTGCTGGGCGACCCGGCCGGCCCACACCGAGCCGAGGGCAGCGGTGGTCATGCGGCCCGCTCGAGGGCCAGCAGTTGCTGCTTGCGCTCCACTCCCCCGGCGTACCCGGTGAGCGAGCCGTCGAAGCCGATCACGCGGTGACAGGGTCGCACGATCAGCAGCGGATTCGCACCGATGGCCGAACCCACCGCGCGCACGGCTGCCCTGGGTGCGCCGATGCGCGCCGCGATCTCCCCGTAGGTGGTGGTGGTCCCGTAGGGGATCTCTTCCAGGGCACTCCACACGCGCCGCTGGAAATCGGTTCCGGCGCTGCCGAATCGGAGATCGAACTCGCTCCGCTCCCCGGCGAAGTAGGCGGTCAGCTGCCCCACCACCTCGGCGAACGCTTCGGCGTCCGCAGTCCACTCCCCCTCCACCAGCATGCTCTTGCTCCCGGCCATCGATACCGCGGTCAGCTCCACCGAGTCGCCCCGCAGCTCCCCCACCAGCAGCAACTCTCCGACCGGGCTGGCCATCGTGGTGTACACGCGCATCGCTTCCTCCTTCGTCGTCTTCTCTCTTCCTCACCTACTCTGGCCCAGTCGATCCCCGATGACCGGCGGGAATCAGCCATCGCGCTGGCGGCATTCGGACAGACGTCAGCCCGGCCCATGGCCCGGAACGGGAACATTTCTTCAATACCTCCGGCGGGGTGCCGCCGATGCTGGGGGCATGTTCAGACACGACAGGAATGACACGAACCGGGCGGGCACGGGAGAGCGGCCGCCGTTGGGTATTCGGCTGCTGCACGCCCTGCGCACGGACCCGGATTGGGAAACGCTGACGGCGGCGGAGTTGGCTACACACAGTGAGGCGGCCAATCGTCTCTTCGGGTCGCGGGCAGTGCGGGTGATCACCGGTTTTCCGGAGCGCGGCACCACTACTGATTGGGAGGAGGTGGCGCTGGGTGATCGCGTGATCCCGGTCCGGGTGTACCGGCCGTCGGGCGAACGCGGCGGCACGCTGCCGCTGGTGATGCACGTCCACGGTGGCGGGTTCGCGGGGACGGCGGCGCAATGCGATTGGGGGAACAGTCATCTCGCGGCGCGGCTGCCCGCGGTCGTCGTGTCGGTCGAGCATCGCCTGCTCGCGCCGGGGATTCCGCTGTCGGCGGCCGCCGACGACGGCTGGGATGTGCTGCGGCACATTGTGAATCACGCCGGAGAATGGGGAGTCGACCCCACACGGGTGGCCGTCGCCGGGGAGAGCACCGGCGCATTGATCACCGCGCTGTCCGCGATCCGCGCCAAGGCGTCCGGACTGACGCTGCGGGCACAGGTATTGGTCAACCCCGCGAGCGATCTGGCCGGGTCGTTCGATGACTATGCGTCGATCTCCCGGTACGCGGACAGTCCGACGCTCAGCCTGCCGAAGCTGAACCTGTTCCGGCAGTTGGCCGTACCGCCCGGCTCCGATCCTCGTGCGGTATCACCTCTGTATGCCGACGACCTCGGCGGGCTCGCCCCGGCCCTGGTGGTGGTGCCGACCCTGGACCCCCTGGCAGACCAGGGCCGCCGCTATGCCGAGCGGCTGCGCGAGTCCGGCACGCCCACACAGCTTTCCGAGTACCCCGGCGCGACACACGCGTTCATCACGATGCCCGGCCTGGTGCCCCAGGCCAGAGCGGCGCGCGCGGAGATCACCCGCTTCCTCCGCGACCGCTTGGCCGGATCACAAATTCGACAGGCAAACTTGCAAGTTTGACTTTGCTTGTGGCACTCTGGGCCGGTGAGCGTGAACGGAGAGGACAGGTCGGCCGCAGCAGTGGCCGCCGCCGCGAGCGAACTGCGTGTCGCCGCAAGTCGGCTGCTGCGGCAGTTGCGGACGGCCCGGGCCGGGATCGAGATGACGCCCTCGCAGGCCGTGGCGCTGAGCCGGCTCGGACACGAGGGGCCGATGTCGGTCGCCGATCTGGCGCGGGCCGAGCGGGTGCGGCCGCAGTCCATGCGCACCACCCTCGCCGTGCTGGAGGAGCGCGGGCTGGTGGTGCGCGCGCCGCATCCGACCGATCAGCGGCAGGTGCTGCTGTCACTGTCCGAGGCGGGACAGCGGTTGCTGCGGCTGGCGCACGACGCCAAGGAAGACTGGCTGGCCACCGCGATCACGACCAAACTCTCGCCGGGCGAACAGGATTCGCTCATCGCCGCGATCCCGCTGCTCGCCCGGCTCACCGAAGACTGACCGGAATCACCACTCCCAGAGAAGGATTGCACCTTGACCGACACCCTGCTCGATCCCAACACCGCTCTGGTTCTCATCGACCTGCAGCGCGGTATCGTCGCCGCCCCCACCCAGCCCTACCCCGCGGACGAGGTGGTGCGCCGGGGAACCGAGCTGGCCAAGGCCTTCCGCGACAAGGGCCTGCCGGTCGTCCTGGTGCGCGTCACCTTCGCCGCGGACGGCAGCGACATGCCACCCGGCCGCACCATGCAGCCCGCCGGCGCGTTCACCCCGCCGCCCGGCTGGGACGAGCTCCTCGACGAACTCGACATCCAGCCCACCGACATCCGGATCACCAAGCGCCAGTGGGGCGCCTTCCACGGCACCGACCTCGACCTGCACCTGCGCCGCCGCGGCGTCACCGCCATCGTCCTGGGCGGCATCGCCACCAGCATCGGCGTCGAATCCACCGCCCGCGCCGCCCACGAACACGGCTACCACGTCATCGTCGCCACCGACGCCGCCGCCGACCGCGACCCCGCCGCCCACACCCACTCCATCGAGAAGATCTTCCCCCGTCTCGGCGTCACCGCCACCACCGAGGAAGTCCTGGACGCCGTCACCAAGCTCTGACCGGATCAGGAGCATCCAGCAACCAAGATCAGGGAGCTCTCACTGCTGCGGAAATCCGTCCGATTTCCGTCGCTGAGAGCTCCCTGATCTTGTTGCCGACTGCGCACTGCGATCCCGGCTGCCGATGGATCGGGGTGAAAATCGTTGTCGCAGTGGGCCGGGTGGGGAATGTACGTTCGGCTCATGGGGAGTCCGATCGAAATACTTCGACCACACAGGTTTCGGCGTTGGGTTGCGATTCTGGCCTGGCTGCTGGCTGCGTTGTCGGTGGCGGCGTTGGTGCCGGGCTGGTGGTGTGGGCGCGATGCCGATGCGTGGTTCGATGGGGATTCGGGGCGGGTGCGTGGGCTTGCGGAGGAGCTCGTGGCGTTCGAGGATGCCGATGATCAGCTGCGGGAGGGCGGCGCGGGTGGAGAGATCACCGGGATGTGGGGGCTGCTCGCGCATCAGATGACCGCCCTGGGGTTGGCTCAGGTGTGTCTGGCGCACCCGGAATGGCGGGAACGGTTCGCGCCCATCGCGACTCGTGCGGCAGCGAAGAGTCTGCGGCCGGAGATGCGGGACTTGTTCACCGCGGCCTGGAACGGCGAGGATGGGCTGGCGGTTCCGGACAGTCCGCACGGGCACGCGTATCTTTCGTATCCCGCGCTCGCGCTCGGGATGGCGCGGCTGGTCGACCCGGCGTTCCCGCCCGACCTCGCGGCCCAGGATGACGCGCTGGTCGCCTCCTACGAGCGCCGCCTGCTCGCCTCGCCCGCCGCATTGCTGGAAACCTTTCCGGGCGAGGCCTATCCCACCGATGTGGCGGCGGTCGCCGCGGCCATCGCGGTGCACGGCCGCGCGACCGGCGTCGACCACACGGCGGTACTCGCCCATTGGGCGCAACAGGTCCGCGCGGTCCAGATCGATCGAGGCACCGGACTGCTGGTGCAGCGCATGGGAGTCGACGCGCACGCGCACGATGCCCCACGCGCCTCGGGAACCGGGCTGGGCGCCTATTTCGCCGGTTTCGCGAACCGCGCACTGGCCGAGGAGTTGGCGACCGGACTGTTCCACCAGGAGCGAAACATCCTGGGCTTCAGCGCCATCCACGAGTACGGCCGGGGTTCCGATGGCACCGGAGACATCGACAGCGGTCCGGTCATCCTCGGAATATCGGTCTCGGCCACCGGCTTCGCGCTCGCCCCGGCCCGCGCCCTCGGCCACCGCGGCATCTTCACCCGCCTGTTCCGCACCACCGACCTCGCCGGCCTCCCCCTGCGCAGCGGCAACCGCCTGCGCTTCGCCAACGGCGGCGTGATCGGCAACGCCCTCCTACTCGCCTTCCTCACCTCCGGCCCGGAGCTCGCCGCATGAGAATTCCCGCCACCCAGTGGCTGCGCGCAGGATGGCGTCTCATCCGGCTCCCACTGATCCCGATCGTCCTGTACCTCGCCCTGCGCCCCGTCCTGGCGGCACTGTCGGAGCGACACGGATTCGGCTCCCCCGACGGCATGAGCGTGGGCTATCTGGCAGTCGCCGCCACCCTGATAGCGCTGCGCATGGTGTTGCTGGTGATCGTGCCCGCCTACCTCTCGTACCGCGTTGTGGCACACACGGTTACGCGCTTCCTACGCCGAGGCGATCCGCAGAACCTGTCCGAAGCTGTCGACCGGTCGCCGGATTCGATCACGGCGAACAACAGCGACCAGCAACCGTGAGCCCGGTCCGAGAAGCTTCGAGGGAGGGCGACGCTATTCCCGGTGGGCTCGGGACCAGAGGGCCGGCCAGCCGCCGGCGCCGAGCCAGGCGGTCGGGATGAGGAGGCCGTGGTCGGCTATGTGGGCCCAGAAGGTTTCGTGGCCGGGGCCGGGGTCGGGGGTGCCGAGTTCGAGGGCGGCGGGCCAGGCGGTGAGCCAGGGGCCCTCGGGGGCGGAGAGGGAGGTGGCGGGGTAGCCGGGGACGGTGGTGGCTCGGGGGGCGCTGATCGCGGTCACCGGGGTGGAGTGGGTGGGGGTGCAGGTGGTGGCCAGGATCAGGGGGCAGAGCAGATCGGGGGTGGGGTGGCGGCTGATGGCGTGGGTGAGGGCGGGGTCGCCGCGGCGGGCGAGGCGGCCGAGGACGGCGCGGACGCGCTGGGCGATCAGGTCCATGCTGCGGGCGGTGGCGATGTCCGGCTCTTTTATCAAGGCGCGCAGCCGCTTCGACGGTACGGGCGCATCGGCCGTGACGGTGGGCAGGCGGGGGTAGCGGGTCAGGAGGGCGGCGTCCAGGGATTCGATCGCGGCGGCGAGGGGGCGGCTGCCGCCGGCGGTCCACACGGCGGGCAGGGCGGCGGGGTCGGCGTCGAGGAAGGTCGCGCACAGGGCGGTGAGCCGGTCGATGCCCGAACGGCGCAGAGCGGTCAGCGTTTTGGGATCGCCGTCGGTGTCTCCGGCCAGAGCGGCGAGGACGCGCAGGGCGGCTTCCGACTCGACCATCGCCTTGCGGACCGCTTCGTGCAGTGCGGGACCGACCTCACGAACCGGATCAGGTGCCGAGCGCCGGGCCCGAGCGGGCGGCTCGGCAGTCACCAACTCCACCGGATCAGGTTCCGGCTCCTCGACGCGGAGGGTCGCGGCCCAGTCCCGGACCGCCTGCCGCACTGCGGGATCGGCTTCCTGGTTGAATCGCCCGGCGATCTCGCTGACCGTCCACCCGCGGCCGGCGCGGCGCAGTTCGGCATTGACCTGGAGGTGGTCGTGCTCGTCGCGCAGGCCGAGCAGGATGCTGCGCCCGCGCACGGCCTGACTTTGATACCACTGTCCCGCAATGCAATTGCCCATATGGTCCGACCACTCCGCGAGCCGGGTGGCGGTGCGGGCGATCTGAATCCGCAGCGACGTCCCGGGCAACCCGGCACCGTCGTGGGCGAGGACCGGTTCGGCGACCTCGAATTCGCTGGTGAGCGCAGCGGCCACGACACCGCTGCCCACCAGTCCGGCGCACAGGCGCGCCCAGTCCCGGCACCGGGCAGGCACGGTCGCCCCGAGGTCGACCAGCTGGGCGGCTCCGGCGACCGCGAGCGGTATGGAGTCCGACCGCGGCGTCAGCGGATCCGGCTGCGGTGCCGCCGGATTCGTCTCGAAGTCGGGTACCCGGTAGTAGTGCGTCGGCACGGCGGCCTCATGTCCGCGCGCCCGCGCCATGGCATCGGCGAGGTCGGCGAACCACAGCAGGTCGGAGGCATGCTCGGCCGCGGCGGGATCCCCCGCCAGCCGGACCGCGAGGCCGGGCTGACCATGGACGCGCACCATCGGGTCGAAACGCCAGTCCTGGGGTGGCCGCTGCGCGGTGTAACCGGCGACCGCGCGCCAGGCCCGCAGCGAGCTCGAATCCCAGTGTTCCGCCGGGAACGACCGTGCGGGGATATCGATGCCGAGCAACATCCGGCACCGCTCGTCGACCACGATCGCGGAGGCGAGCGCGGTCCGCATCCGGGCGCGCACGAACCGTTCGTAGGCGGCGTTGCGTGGCTGCTGTTGCCGCAGCCACGCGTCGATCTCACGAACATGGACACCGGGCCGCACGGGCAGGGCGTTCAGCTCGCCGACGGGATACCTGGCCGCCTTGATCTCTCGCGAGGTGAGCATCCCCGAGACCACGGCGATCTCCTCGCGCACCCGGTCGATGCCCGCGACCACCCCGAGTTCGTGGACCGCGACCGCGGCCCGCAGCAGCACGGTGGCCGCGAGCGCGTCCTGGATCATCCGTTCGACGCAGTGCTTCCAGAGATTGCGCCAGGTCGGGCGAAATCGAATGGCCGTCGGCAGGGTGAGCGGCCCCGGGGTCGATCCCTGGACGAGTTCGACCAGCTGCTGCTCGTAGAACCGGTCGGAGCGTTCACGCAGCGACTCCAGCACGCTCAGATCATGGCTCGCCAGCAGCCGTTCACGCTCGAGCACGGCGCGCTGCCGCGCGCACACCTGCTCCCACAGATCCAGCACCAGCTCCAGCCGCCGTGGGCGCGAACAGGATTCGAGGACCCGGCCCAGATTCGCCGCCAGCACCGACGCCGCGCCGTCGGGCACCGGATCGATGCCGTCGGGCGCGCGCAGCTCGAGCACACGCACCAGTTGCTCGGGTCCGAGCAGATCCGCCGCCGCGGACGCCAATACCACTGCGGCCCAGCGCCCCTCGCCGATAGCCTGCTCGGCGGCCGCGCCCGCGGGTTTGGTGGCCGTCACCCCGAACAGCGCGACCAGGGTCGCCGTCCGCTCCCCCAGCCGCCACCCGCCGCCGACCTTCAGCACCCGCAGTGCCGCCAGCACCGCGTCCCGCCGGTCACCGCCGGCGCCCGCCAGCCGCGCGGACACGAAGCCGTCGCCCAGATCGATTCCGGCCCCGGCGATTACGGTGCCGCCGAACTCGATGAGCCCGGCCAGGTCGGCGCAGGCGATGGCCACGCGGGCGGGATCGCTGTCCCGTGCGCCCAGGACGACCGCCGCGCCCTCGGGCCCGTCATGCTCGATCGCCTCCCCCGTCTCGACCAGCCAGGCGCGCCGATCACGTTCCGCGACCACGCCGAATGCCAACAGCACTGCCAAACCCGAACTCCCACCGATGAATTGCTACGCCGCCTCGAATCAGCACGGCACACTCCCGCCCCGACCATACGATCGGGGCGGGAGCGCGGCAATCGAGTTTCCCGGCCGTTCACAACCGGCGGGCGTCGATCATCCAGATCTGGATATTGGAGGCTTCGTGGTTGGAGCCGATCCGGCCGATCATGCGCACCAGGTCGGTGACATCCTCGGTCCGGGCGAGTAATTCGACTCGCAGGCCGGCGGAGACATCGGTTTCGAAACGTTGTCCGCGATAGCTTTCGACGCGGTTGTCACGGTCGTCCACACGATAGACCTGGGTGACCACCATGCGCCGCACACCGAAGGCGGCGAGGGCCTGTTTGATCTGATCGAACAGGCCGGGCGGCACCACCAGCGTGAGGAGTTTCGCGTCCGCACCGCCGCCCGGGTCCATATTGTGGTAACCGATCATGCCGCCGAGGTGCAGCGGCGCCGACATCAGGATTCCTTGGCCGGAATCTCCGCTCCGTCCTGCCGCACTGCCGCTTCCGTTCGCACCGCTTTCCGCACGGACGGTTGCGCGTGGACGAGCGTGTCGTCCGGATACGCCTCTTCCTCGTGTGCTCCGACGTCACCGGTCTCGAGCACGTCGTCGGGCATGCGCAGGCTCATGAACAGGCTCAGCACCTTGAGAATGACGAAGGTGACCAGCGCATCCCAGACGATCACCGTCGCGGCCGCACCCGCCTGCCAGAGCAGCAGTTTCGGATTGTGCCCGTAGAGCCAGCCGCCGTAGGTGGCGTCGGCCGCGCCGCCGGTGCCCAGGTACACCCGGATGTTCGGGTCGGCCAGCACACCGACCAGCATGCCGCCCGCCAGCCCGGCCACGCCGTGGGTGTGCACCACGCCGAGGGTGTCGTCGACCTTGCGGAACAGCCGGGTGCGCCCGAGCTTGTTCCAGGACAGCCACACCAGGGTCGAGGCGATCAGACCGATCACCATGGCCCCGAAGCTGTTCACGAAGCCCGCCGCCGGGGTGATGGCGACCAGGCCGGCGATCATGCCGTTGACCGCGCCCAGGAAGTTGGGCCGCCGCGACGGACCGGCCAGCATGTCCCAGATCACCCAGGTCAGCACCGCGACCGCGGTGGCGAGATTGGTATTGATCACCGCGAGTGAGGCATCCGCACCCGAGAAGTACGGGTCGCCGCCGTTGAAGCCGTTCCAGCCCAGCCACAGGATGCCCGCCCCGGCAGCGGCCATGGGCAGGTTGTTGGGCACCGCCCGTTCCCGGTCGCGGGTCAGCCGCGGGCCGATGACCGCCGCGGCCACGAAGCCCGTGGTGCCCGCGGCCAGGTGGATGACATATCCACCCGAGTAGTCGAGCGCACCCATTTGCGACCACCAGCCGCCGCCCCAGATCAGGAATGCATTGACCGAATACGCCAGCGTCGACCAGAGCGGGACGAAGATCAGCCACACCTTGAAATTGATGCGCCCGATCACGCTGCCCAGGAACAGCAGCGGTGTGATGCCGGCGAACACGAACTGGAAGTAGGCCAGCGTGGTCTGGGAGAATCGGAACTTGGGCATGAGTCCGTCGAGCAGCGGAATCACGGCCTGCTCTTGATTATTGGAACTCAGAATTGTGTGCGGCTTGCCGATTGCGGCCCGCAGTATTCCTGGGCCCAGTTTGACGGGCTCGCCGAACCCCATCTTGAAGCCCCACAGCACCCACACCACCAGGACCAGCGAGAATCCGGTGAACGCCATGAGCATGGTATTGACGGCCCATTTGCGTTGCACCAGACCGCCGTACAAGATCGCGATACCGGGAATGCTCATCAGGCCGACTAGAGTCGCAGCTACCAACTGCCAGGCATTGTCGCCGGGATTCAGCCAGTCGGGATACGGTGACATGGTTCAGCGCTACCTCACCGCGGAGCGGGCAGGCACCAGACCCGCTCCAGCACTAAATTACGTTGTGACATAAGGTGTCTAAGGTCACATCGGGTGAACCAAGTGTTGTGCCGGAACATTTCCCGGCGATTACACGCGGTTAAATCTGGATTTCATGGTTCGGTCGTGAATGCACGTGCATTCGAAATGATGGACCCGCTCAGCGAATTCCGACCGGTTGGAACTCGATCGACAGGGTGCGATCGCTACCGTACGATCTGGCTACGGGGAGCATCGGCCGGTCGAACGGGGGAAACGGAGTTGAGGAGTCGCTTACCGGCGACCATTCGCAGTCGCTCAGCGGCGATCACTCGCGGGGGCATGCAATGGACGCGGCGCTTCGTGCGCACCGCGCCCGGCGTCATCGGTGCGGTGGGCGCTGCCCTCGCACTGCTGGCCCTGCTCGGCGGCCTGGTGACCGCCGATCAGCAGAGCACCAAGATCACTCGCCACGACACCGTCCTGGCGCACACCGAACCTCTGGCCAATGCCGCGCAGCGGCTGTACGTGGCACTGTCCACGGCCGACGCGGCGGCGTCCACGGCCTATCTCTCCGGCGGCATCGAGTCGCCCGAGGTGCGGATCCGCTACGAGAACGCGCTGACCGACGCGGCCGCCGCGCTCGCGGAGGCCACCACCGGCGCCGCGGACGCCGAGACCCGCACCATCCTGGGCCGGATCTCGGCCGAATTGCCCAGTTACACCGGCTATGTCGAGGCGGCGCGGGCCAATAACCGGCAGGGCCTGCCGGTCGGCTCCGCGTATCTGCGGCAGGCGTCGGCGCTCATGCAGGGCTCGATCCTGAAGGACGCGGGCGAACTGGAGCACATTCGCCTCGCACAGCTGCACAGCGATCAGGGCGCGATCACCGGGCTGCCCTGGTGGAGCGCGGGCACGCTGGTGCTGCTGCTCGCGGCCTGCGGCTACGGCTCGTGGATTCTGGTGCGGCGCACCAACCGCTGGATCAATCCGGGCGTGGTCACGGCCGGCGGTCTGACGGTGGTCGCGCTGCTGTGGGTCCTGGCCACCACGGCCGCGACCACGGCGGCCATCGACACCGGGGCCACTGCCCGCTTCGAAAAGCTCGCGCAGGCAAGAATTCTCGCCCAGCAGGCGCGCACCGAGGAGACGCTGCAGCTCATCACCCGCGGCGACGTCGACGCCAGCGAGCAGCGCTTCACCGCCGGCAGCGACCAGTTGCGCGCGGATCTGGCCGGCTTGCTGAGCGGCAATTCCGCGGCGTCGAAAGCCTTCTCGGGCTGGCAGGACGGCCATCAGAAGGAGCTCGCCGCCTACAAGTCCAACGACTACCGCGGGGCGGTCGACCAGTCGATCAAGACCGACGGCGCGGGATCCGCGGCCCAGTTCACCGCCCTCGACGACGCCTTGAAGACCGAACTCGAGCGCACCCGCCAGGAAGTGCGCGACGATGTGAACACGGCCGGAAATGCCCTCACCCTGAGCCCGCTGGGCACGCTGGTGCTGCTGCTGGCGGCGGCGGGATCGATCGTCGTCGGGGTATGGCCGCGGTTGAAGGAGTTCCTGTGAAGCGGATGCGGATGCTGATGGTGGCAGCCGTGGCGCTGCTGGCCGCCGCGTGCGGGTCGACGCCGGATGCCGCGCCCTTCCAGCTGCCGTCCGGCAGCCGGCTGCCGGCGGGCGCCACCGTCCTCGCCACCGCGCCCAATCAGCGCGCCGACCAGTCCTGTAACCCGACCGCGAGCCTGCGGCCGCTGAGTCCGCAACCGCAGCCCGGGTCCATGCCCGCCCGGTCGACGATGGCGAACATCGTCGCCGGCGGGAAGATCCGGATCGGGGTGGACCAGAACCAATTCCTGTTCGGTTACCGCAATCCGTCGACCGGCGAGCTCGAGGGCTTCGATATCGATCTCGCCCACGAGATCGCCCGCGACCTGTTCGGTGACCCGGGCCGGGTGGACCTGCATCCCATCGACTCCGCCCACCGCGCGGATGCGCTGGCGAACAACGAGGTCGACCTGGTCGTGCAGAACTTCACGCCGACCTGCGCGCGCCGCCAGCAGGTCCAGTTCTCCGCCGTGTATTTCGAGACCGACCAGCGGGTGCTGGTGACCAAGGGCTCGGGCATTCGCTCGGCGGCCGATCTGGGCGGCAAGAAGGTCTGCGGTATCCCCAACTCGACGACGCTGGACGCGGTGTTCGCACTTCCCCAGCGCCCCATCGTGATCGGGATCGAGAACTGGCTGGACTGCCTGACCGCGCTGCAGCAGGGCGAGGTCGACGCCGCCAGCACCGACCTGCCGCTGCTGTACGGCTTGAAGATCCAGGACCCGAATCTCGAGGTGGTCGGCGACGCCATGGCCACCGATGTGTACGCCATCGGAGTGCAGAAGCAGAACACGGATCTCGTGCAGTTCGTCAATGGCGTGCTGGAGCGGGTGCGCGCCGACGGTACCTGGCAGCGGATCTACAACCAGCGGCTGAGCGTGCTCGGGCCGTCCAACGGTCCCCCGGCGCCCAAGTACAGCGACTGAGCCGGTCATGCACGAGAATCCTGGGCACATTCTCAGCGTCGCCGAGATAGATCGTGAAATCGCCGAGCGGGCACGCGAAATCGAGACCATCGCCGCGACCCTGGTGGAACTGGACAAGCATCCCGGGCTGGTGCTGTTGCGCCGCTTCCCGCCGACCGGTGTCACCGAACAGCGCTGGGCGCCGGCGCGGGCGGCGCTGGAACTCATGTGGGAGGACTTCGGGCGGCTGGGCACCGTGCTGGACCAGGCCCGGACCGCGCGCGGGCGGCGACGCCTGGACGCGCTGGACCGGGAGGAGCTCACGCGCCTGCTGCGCGGACAGCCGGTCGAGGTGTCGCGCAGCACGATTCCGATGTCACAGCGTTCGCTGGGCGGGCCGCGCGAGCAGATCGAACTGATCGGCATCACCGAGATGCTGGACCGCATGCGCGCGGCCTTCCCGACCGTGGTGCGGGTGCTCGACGCGGTGGAGGCGGTGCACACCCGGGTGATGACCGATATCGCGCCGCTGCAGGCGGAGCTGACCCGCACCGGCATGTCGATTCCCGAATTGCAGTCGCTGACAAGCGATATCGATGCCCTCGCCATGCAGGTCGCCACCGATCCCCTGGCCCTGGCACCCGATGCGCTCGACCGTCGCCTGGGCGAGCTGTCCCGGCGCATGCGCGAGGCCGCGACCGTACTGACCGAACTGCGGGCCATCTCGACGGATTGGGACGCGGCGATCGAACGGTCCCGGGCCCGGGTCGAGGCGCTGCGCAAGACCTACGAGCGGGCCGATCGCGCCCGCGCCGAGGTGGAGCACACCATTCTGGCCGCGCCACTCCCCCGGCATCCGGACGACAGTGCCGTGTTCAGCGCGGAACTGACCGCGCTGGAAGCCAATCCGCCCGTGCCCACGGTGCTGTGGGAGCTGCGGCAACGCATCACCGGGGCGCTCGACGCGGCGACCCGCAATGAACAACTCGCGCAGGGGCTGCTCGATCGGCGGATGGAACTGAAGGGGCGGTTCAGTTCCTACCGTGCCAAGGCCGCCCGGCTGGGGGTGGCCGAGGATCAGGATGTGCTCGCCGCCGCCCGCATCGCCGCGGGGCTTCTCTCGCGCCGGCCCTGCGATCTGGCCGCGGTCACCCGCGCCATCACCGACTACCGCCAGCTCATCGACCAGAAATCGGGGAGGCGATCATGAACTGCACCGAGCCCGGCTGCACCGGGACCATCGAGGACGGCTACTGCACCGTCTGCGGCACCGCCCCGAGCGCGGCGCCCGCGGCCACCGGGGGCGGGCCGACCACGTCGACCGGGACCAGCGCTTCCGGCGCGGCGAGCGCTGTCGTCGGCTCCGACCGCTGTGCCGAACCCGGTTGCACCGGAACGATTGTCGACGGCTACTGCGATGTGTGCGGCAGCGCGCCCGCGTCGCCGTCGGCGCCGGCCACCACCGCGCGCGACACCGGGCACGCGGCGGCGATGAGCACGGGATCGACGGTCAGCGGCCGGTCCTCCCGCAGCGGGCGCTCGGTGCGCACCGGGCGGTCGGGAGCCTCCGGGGCCAGCCGCGGCCGGCTCGGTGCGGGCATGGTCAAGGTGCCGTCGGTGCCGCGCCGGAATCCGGCCGAGGCCGTGCTCGTCGATCCGGAGGTGCCGGAGAACCATCGCGAATGCGGTAGGTGCAATCGGCCGGTCGGGCGCAGCCGCAATGGTCAGCCCGGTCGCGCCGAGGGCTTCTGCGCCCACTGCGGGACGCGATTCTCCTTCACCCCCAAGCTGTCCGGCCGGGATGTGGTGGGCGGCCAGTACGAGGTGCTCGGCCCGCTGGCGCACGGCGGCCTGGGCTGGATCTATCTCGCCGTGGACCACAAGGTCGACGACCGGCCGGTAGTCCTCAAGGGCCTGCTCAATACCGGCGACGCGGACGCCATGCGGGCGGCCGTGGCGGAGAAGCGGTTCCTCGCGCAGGTCGATCACCCGAATATCGTGCGGATCTACAACTTCGCCGAGGACACCGGGCCGGACGGCAAGCCGGTCGGGTACATCGTGATGGAGTACGTGGGCGGTAAATCGCTCAAACAGCTGCTGCGCGAACAGCGCACGGCCGATCAGCGGTATCTGCCGCCCGCGCGGGCCATCGCCTACATCCTGGAGATGCTGCCCGCGCTCGAGTACCTCCATGACCGCGGGCTCGCCTACTGCGACTTCAAACCCGACAATGTCATGCAGACCGAGGAGCAGCTCAAGCTCATCGACCTCGGCGCGGTCGTCGGCCTGCACGATCAGAGCGAAACCATCTACGGCACACCGGGTTACCAGGCCAAGGAGATCGCGCAGACCGGGCCGACCGTCGCGTCGGAGGTGTACACGGTGGGCCGCACGCTGGCGGCGCTCATCATGCGGATCCCGCCGGTGAACAACGAACTCGGCCCGCTGCCCGGTCCCGAGCTCGAACCGCTCTTGGCCCGCCACGAATCGCTGTACCGATTCCTGGTGCGCGCCACCGATATCGAGCCGGACGCGCGTTTCACCTCCATGACCGAGATGGGCGATCAGCTCACCGGCATTCTGCGCGAGGTGCTGGCCACCGAGGACGGGCGGCCCCGGCCGGGACTGTCCACCCGGTTCGGCCCGCCGCGCGGGGTGTTCGGCGTCGGTGACCAGCTGCCCGGCGATCCCCGCGCCCTCATTGCGGCGCTGCCGGTTCCGCTGGTCGACCCGAGCGACAGCGGCGCGGCACTGCTGGCCTCCACCAGCGCGGTCACGCCCGAGAACCTGGAGCGCGAGATCACCGCGGGCCTGCAGTCGGTGGTCACCGGCCGCGAGGAGTCGGTGGAGATCCCGCTCCGGCTGATCCGCGCCGCACTGGAATTCGGCGATCCGGACGACGCGCTGCGCCGGCTGGACGCGGTGGGCGAGACGCTGTCCGGCGACTGGCGGCTGACCTGGTTCGCGGGCCTGGCCCGCCTGCTGCAGCGCGATTGGCCCGCCGCCGCAGCCGAATTCGACGCCCTCTACAGCGCCCTGCCGGGCGAGGCCGCCCCGAAGCTGGCCCTGGCCGTCACCGCCGAGCTGATGGCCGCGGACGGACTGGACCCCGAGACCGCGCGCGAGGGGGCCGCCCGCTACTACGACCTGGTCTGGCGCACCGACCGCTCCTTCACCAGCGCCGCCTTCGGCGCGGCCCGGCTGCGGCGCGCGACCGGCGACCGGGCGGGCGCGGTCACGGTGCTCGATCAGGTCGACGCCGCCTCGGCGGTGCACACCGAGGCCGGGGTCACCGCCGTCGAGACGCTGCTGGCCGTCGCCGAGCCCGCCGAGCTGACCGAACAATTGGTTCGCGATGCCGGCAAACGCATCGATGGTCTGACCCTCGACTCGAAACGCCGTGCCGCGCAGGCCCGTCTGCGAGTCCTGGACGCGGCGCTGCGCTGGCTGCGCCTGGGCAGGGTGCCCACCGACCACTCCCCGCTGCTGGGGGTGGCGCTCGATCAACAAGGGGTACGCACCGGTTTGGAACGCTGTTATCGCGACCTGGCGCACGAGACCGAGGACATGTGGGAACGGATCGCCCTGGTGGAGCAGGCCAATGCGGTGCGCCCGAGGACGCTGCTGTGACGGCCCGCTGCCCGCACTGCGGCACCTTCGTCGCCGACACCGACCGGTTCTGCGAGGCCTGCGGCCGCAAACTCGGTATCCGGGTGATCGCGCTGCCGCCCAAGGAATTCCGGCCCGGCTCCGGCTCGACCGTGCCGGTGGCCGAGGCGGCGCGCAGTGCCCGGCTCGCACCCACCGGCACCACGGCCACCGTCGAATCCGGTCCGCCGCCCGACTGCACCGGCTGCGGCGGAAGCGAATTCGACCCGGACGGCTACTGCGCCACCTGTGGTGAGCTCGGGCCCGAGCGGGATCGCTTCGAGTTCGACCTGGGCACCGCGTGCCTGATCACCGATCGCGGCCTGCTGCACGCCCGCAACGAGGACGCGGTCGCGGCGGCGGTGCTGGAGGGCGCGGTGCCGAATCGTCCGGCCGCCGCGGTCGTCACGGTCTGTGACGGGGTGTCGACCTCCGAGGATCCGCAGGCCGCCTCGGGTGCCGCGGCCCGGGCGGGGCTGGATGCCTGCCTGGCCGCCCTCGCTGCGGACCGGCCCGCCGAGGACTGCGTCATGGCAGGGCTCACCGCCGCCGCCGACGCGGTCAAGGCGGTCGGCTCGCCGAACGGCAAAGCACCGTCGTGTACCTATGTCTCGGCGATCGTGCAGTTCGACGCCGAGGGCGGCGCGGACATCACCGTCGCGAATGTCGGTGACAGCCGCGCCTATTGGCTGCGCGGCGACGACTCCGACCGGCTCACCGTCGACGATTCTCTCGCCCAGGCCATGGTCGACAACGGCGTGCTGGACGCGGCCACCGCCATGGACGGCCCGCACGCGCACGTGCTCACCCGCTGGCTGGGGGCCGACAGCGAACACCAGTGGTCGCCCACCTGCGTGCGTACCCTGCACACCGACGCGCCCGGGGTGCTGCTGGTGTGCACCGACGGGTTGTGGAACTACCTCCCGGAGGCAGCGGCCCTGTCCCGCTTCACCGGCTCGCTGGCGCCGTTGCCCGCCGCGCGCGCCCTGGTGGAGCACGCGCTCGGTGCGGGCGGCAAGGACAACATCACCGTCGCCCTCGTACCCGTCCCGTCCCTCGCACCATCAGGAGACACACCGTGACTTCCGCTGAGAACCAAGGCATTTCGGTAGCCATCGACCAGAACGCATTCCTCGCCGAGGGGGTGCGCACGGTCGACGCCATCGTGACCGTCGAGGCCACCGGCGATCTGGTGGTGTCGGTGGCGCCGCCGCCGCGGGTCGAGATCCTGATCATCGACACCTCCGGGTCCATGGGCGCGGCCGACAAGTTCGCGGGCGCCCGGCGGGCCACGCTGGCGGCGCTGGACGTCATGCCCGACGGCACCCGGTTCGCGATCGTGGAGGGTACCGACAAGGCGCAAGTGGTGTTTCCGCATCGCGGGCCCTCGGCGGTGGCCAGCCCGCAGGAGCGCGCCAACGCACGGCGAGCATTGGACAAGCTGGTTCCGCACGGCGGCACCGCGATCGGCACCTGGCTGGGACTGTCACGCCTGATCGCCCAGCAGCACCCGGGGGCCATGGTGCACGCGATCCTGCTCACCGACGGCAAGAACGAGCACGAGACGCCCGAGCGGCTGGCGGAGGAGATCCGCCAGTCCATCGGTGTCTTCACCTGCGACTGCCGTGGCGTCGGGGTGGACTGGGAGCCGAACGAGGTGCGCCCCATCGCCTCCGCGCTGCACGGGACGATCGACACCGTGGCGACCGCGGACCTGCTGGCCCAGGACTTCGCGGCCACGATGGAATCGTCGATGGAGAAGGCGATTCCGGACCTGACCATGCGGGTGTGGACACCGGTGGGCGCGAAGATCGTGTTCCTCAAGCAGGTCGCGCCGTTCATCGAGGATCTCACCGCGCGACGCACCGAGGTGGGGCCGCAGGTGGGCGAATATCCGCTGGGCTCCTGGGGCGCCGAGGATCGCGACTATCACATCCAGCTGGAGCTGGAGCCGGCGGCGCCGGATCGGGAGAAGCTGGCCGCGCGGGTGAGCGTGCTGGCCGAGGGCGACGTGCTCGGGCAGGGTCTGGTCAAGGCGGCCTGGACGACCGATACCGACAAGTCGGCGATCATCAGCCGCCGGGTCGCGCACTACACCGGACAGGCCGAGCTGGCCCAGACCGTTCAGGAGGGCCTGACCGCGCGCAAGCAGGGCGACTTCGCCACGGCCACGGCCAAACTCCAGCGCGCGTACCACCTGGCCAGCGAGTCGGGCAATGAGAACACCGCCAAGCTGCTGCTCAGTGTCGTCGACGTGGTGGACGAGCGGACCGGAACCATCCGCCTGCGCAACAAGATCGATCCCGCCGACGAGATGGCCCTCGACGTCCGCTCCACCAAGACCGCCCGAGTCCGCAAGGAGCCGTGATGGCGCTCTGCATCGAGGGGCACGAAACCACCGCCACCGACTACTGCGATTTCTGTGGTGCGCCGATGGGCGGTCAATTCGGTGGTGCCGCACCGCAACTCGCGGTGTGCCCGTCCTGCGGGGCGCCCTCGGAGGGGCGGTTCTGCGAGAACTGCGGACACGACTCGGCGCTGCCGCCGCCTCCGCTCGCACCAGCGGTGAGCGCGGAGCCGGCGACGACCGGCGGCGAGTCCGGGGCGGTCGAGAACGGAGCCGCAGCGCCGGTCTGGGTCGCCACCATTTCCGCCGACCGGGCGCACTACGCGCGCATGCAGGCGCAGAAGGGTCCCGATCTGGAGCGGGTCGACTTCCCCGGCTACTACCCCGACCGCCGAATCCCCTTGCAGGGGCCCAATATCCTGATCGGCAAGCGCAGCGTCTCGCAGGGCGTGCAACCCGATATCGACCTCTCGGTCGCGCCCGCCGATATCGCGGTCTCGCGCTCGCACGCCATCCTGCACATCGACGGCGGGACGCTCACGGTCACCGACCTGGGTTCCACCAACGGCACCTGTCTCAACGACAGCCCGCACCCCATCCCGCCGAAGACGCCTGTGCCACTGCAGGAGGGTGACCGCATCCACGTGGGCGGCTGGACCACAATCACCCTGACCACCGAACCGGGCTGATCACCCAATTCGGGTAAAACGGCGATGTTGGTCCAATGTCCAGGTTAGGCTCCCCGCTCTATGAGCTTGACCCGCCGAGACTTCGCCCGCACCACCCTGGCCGCCGCCGCAGGCGCGCTCGCCACCGGCCTGAGCAGCCCTGCGGCGCAGGCGATCCCGCACGCGCGAACCGTCGGCGCACCACCGCAGGCATGGATGTCCGCGCTCCCCGACGCCACCTCGCTGCTGCGCCTCACCATCCCCGGCACCCACGACTCCTGCTGCACCAGCGCCGCCAACGGCACCGAGTGGGCGCACACCCAGAACTGGTCGCTCCCGGACCAATTCGCGCACGGCATCCGTTTCCTGGACATCCGCTGCAACGGCCTGCAGGACCACACCGCGGACTCCTTCGGCGTGTACCACAGCGCCTTCTACCAGGGCATCACCTTCGATACGGTGCTCGACCAGTGCCGGGCCTTCCTGGCCGGCAATCCCGGCGAAGTCCTCGTCATGCGGGTCAAGAAGGAGGACGGCACCAATAACGACGTGGGCGCCGATTTCGCGCGAATCTTCAACGGCTACCTGGACACCAAGGGCTACCGCTCACTGTTCTGGCTGGAGAATCGCTTCCCCGCGCTGGGTGAGGCCCGCGGCCGCATCGTCCTCATCGCCCAGTTCGCCAATTCCCTGGGCTGCCTGCAATGGCCCGGCGGCGACAACGGCGTCTTCAGCACCGACCGGATCTATCTACAGGACCACTACAAGGACCACGGCCTGGCCGGCCTCGACTCCGGCTCCTCGAACTTCGGCTCCTCCGGCGGCGACAAATTCGACTACGTCAAAGCCTGTCTCGACAAGGCCGCCGCCGACCCCGCCAACACCCTCGAGTACATCAACTTCACCAGCTTCGCCGACAATGCCTGGCCCAAGGACAACGCGGCAGCGATCATGCCCAAACTCGCCGACTACCTCACCACCCACACCACCCAGTCCGCCCACTACGGAATCGTCCCCATGGACTTCCCCGACCAATACACCCGGGTGCTCGACCTCCTGCTCGCCAAGAACATCGGTTAAGGCTCGACCTTGGCGAGAATCGTGTCGCCGTCGTAGAGTTCGCCACCGAATTTCCAGCCCTGCGCCGCGAACACCGAGACCAGCTCGTCCCATCGGTCCGGCTCGATCTTTCCGGCCAGCCGGACCAGCCGGTAGCCGGTCATCGACCGCAGCGTCACCCAATCGGTGCTCACCACGAACTCATAGTCCTCGGCCGGCTGAACCGACCAGCCGGACCGGCGGAATGCGGCGGCCACTTCCCCGGGGTCCGGGCCGATTCCATCCCCGTATTGCTCGCCGGGCTCGGCGTGGATAGCGAAGTACGCGTTCGGGACTCGGTCCAGGATGTCGGTGAGCCAGCCGGGCATGTGCTCGGGATCCCGTGGGAACCACTCCATCTCCCGGGCGTAATGCTCCGGAATCGCGCCGAGCGAGGCGGGTTCCCCGTCATAGTCGAATTCCGCGCGGAAGGCGCCCTCGGCGTCGATCTCGCAGCTGATCGTGAACCACGTCCCGGTCCTGGGCTGCTCCACGGGTGCCCGGCCGTCTCCACCGCTGCCATCGCCACCCTGGTCCCCCTCACGAAACCGCTGAGGCGCAACCCCTTTCGGGGTCGACGAGTGGATGGCAGCGCCTGGTCGAGCCCCGACCACGCTGCGTGGCGCGGTCAGTGGTCGGTTGCGAGACGGTCCAACCACTCTCGGAGTAGGTGTTGCTCGGCGGTGGTGAGCGTTGTCTCTTCGGGGAGGACGGCGCGCAGAGCGCGAGCAGCGCCCGCCGGGCCGGCGTCTCGAACGGCAGGCTGTTCGGTGGTGACCGCGGAGACCATGGCCTCTCGGAGAGCGGTGAGCAGGGCCGGATTGCGGTCGGCTTCCGGGAGCGACAGCCAGGTCAGGACCGCACCCCGGCCGGTGGCGTGAATAATCCCGGCCGCTAGCTGCTCGTCGACACGTAGCCAGCCGCCCGCGGCGAGCCGACGGACGCGCCCGCGCAGGATCTCCAGTCCGACCTGGAACGCGGCCGACTCGGCGCCGGCGGGTTCGCTGTACATGAGGGTATAGAGCGCGGGGTTGGACAGGCCGAACTCGACCGCGAGGTCCCACCCCGTCCGGAGGTCTTCGATGAGATCGGCCGGGTCGGGGTCGATGCGTTTGCCAGCCACGAATTTCGCGAAACCGTACTCCGCGACGGCGTCCAGCAGCCCGTCCTTGTCACCGAACAGCCGGTAGATCGCCGGTGGCTGCAACCCGGCCGCGTCGGCGACCGCGCGAGTGGTCACCGCGTCCCGGCCCCCACGCTCGAGCAGATCGGCCGCGGCTTCGATGACACGCTGCCGATGCTGATCGCGAGCCGACGCCGTGCCGTCGGATTCGACGTTGGTCGTGGCGCTCGTACGTGACGTGGGCGATGTCATGAATCAACGATAACGCTTGACTGTTTCCAGCGGAAGTATCACTGTTATCGCCATAGCGTTTCCATTGGAATCGACAGGGAGAACAGCATGATCATCGTGACCGGAGCCACCGGGCTACTGGGCCGCCGGATTGTCGAGAGCCTGCTGATGCGGGCGCCCGCGGATCAGGTGGGTGTGAGTGTCCGCGACCCGCGAAAGGCGCAGGACCTCGCCGACCGCGGAGTACGGGTGCGACAGGGCAACTTCACCGACCCCGACAGCCTGTCCCACGCTTTCGAGGGCGCCGACCAGGTGCTCGTCGTCTCGGTCGACAAGCTCGGCGCGGAGGCCATCCGACAACACCGCGCAGCCATCGACGCCGCCGCGGCGGCAGGCGCGCGCCGCATCCTCTACACCAGCCATATGGGCGCCAGCCCAGCCTCCCGCTTCGAGGCCTGCCGCGACCACGCCGCCGACGAGGAGGCGCTGCTCGTCCGCGGCGTGCCATTCACGTCGCTGCGCAACGGTTTCTACGCGGCCAGTGCCTTGCGGTTCTTCGGCCAGGCCGCCGAGACCGGACAGCTAGCGCTGCCCGCGGATGGAGCGGTGAGCTGGACCGCGCACGCCGACCTTGCCGACGCCGCCGCGGCGATCCTCGCCGAGGAAGGTCGATTCGACGGTCCCACACCGCCATTGACCGCCGCACAGGCCGTGGACTTCGACGAGGTCGCCGCCCTCGCCTCCGAGCTCACGGGCCGAACCATCAAGCGCGTCACCGTTTCCGACGAGGAATTCCGGCAGCAGATGGTGAGCTACGGCGTCCCGCTATGGCAGGCGGACATGATGGTGGATATCTTCGCCGCCGCCCGAGCCGGTGAATTCGCCACGGTCGACCCGACATTGGCGGAGTTGATCGGCCGCGAGCCGATCGGCTTCGATACGGTGCTGCGCGAGGCATTGTCGGTGAGCTGATCTTCTTGCCGAAAACTCTGTAAGGAATTACAGGGATTGCTAGGGTCGGCCAGCATGACACCGCGATGCCGCCCGACCTCTCCGTCTGGTCTCGCAAACGCCGGCAGGAGGGGTGGCGCGGTGGCGGTGGCGATGCTGGCGGCCATGGCCTGGCACGGGATCGTTCCGGCTGCGGCCGAGCCATCCGCAGGCGAGGCGGGCGATGGCGGGCACTGGGTGAGCAGTTGGGTGGCCGCGTCGTCGGATTCGTTCGGCGTCGTGGATCCGTCCGAGGCGCCGCAGCTGCACCTGTCCGACCAGACCTACCGGCTGATCGTGACGCCGCATCGGGGCGGCGCGACGGTGCGGATCCACCTCACCAACCGCACCCGCCGCACGCCGGTCGAGTTCGCTCATGTCACCATCGCCAAGCAGTCCGAAGGCGCTGCGGTACAGCCGGAATCCATGCGCGAGGTGACCTTCGACGGCAGCCCGAGCGTGACGGCCGCGGCGTGGGGTGAGGTCGTGAGCGATCCGGTCGATCTGTCCTTCGGCGCTTTCGAGCCCCTGGCCGTGAGCGTCTACGTCGCCGGCCCGGATGTCCTGCCCACCGAGCATTTCGACGCGAACGCCACCAGTTTCTACAGTCTCCCGTTCGCCGGAGACACGGCCGGCGACCCCGCCGGGGCGAGTCTGCCGCTGCACACCACCTCGATGCCGTTCCTGTCCGGTCTCGATGTCCGAGCGCCCGGAACGGTTAGCACCATTGTCGCCCTGGGTGATTCGATCACCGACGGCTACGTCGCCTCGAACTTCCTGGGCCTCCCGCAGGACCCCGGGGTGGTCGACCGTGCCCAGCGCTACCCCGACTTCCTGCAGCGGCGGCTCGATCAGGCCGGTCTGCGCTACAGCGTCGTCAATGCCGGCATCTCCGGAAACAGGGTCACCAGAGACGGATTCATCCCCCAGTTCGGTCCCGCCGCCACCGCCCGGCTCCAGCGCGATGTGCTCGACCAGCCCGGCGTCACCGACGTCATCATCCTCGAGGGCATCAACGACCTGGGCATCCCGATCGGCGCCGACTACAACCAGCTGGTCAGCGGCTACACCGAGCTCATCGACCGACTCCACGCCGCCGGTCTGCGAGTCCACCTCGGCACCATCCTGCCCGCCGCCAACGCCCTCAACGACGGCATCCTCACCTTCCCCACCGCCGACCCCGTTCGCCGGCAACTGAATTCCTGGATCCGCGGGCAGCAGCTCGCCGACAGCGTCATCGACTTCGATGCCGCCCTCCGCGAACCGGCCGACCCCTCCGTCCTGGCCCCGCGCTATGCGGGCCCCGACAACCTCCACCCGAACGCGGCCGGATACCAGGCCATGGCCGATGCCATCGACCTCACCACCTTCCGCGGCCAGGGCTGATAATTCGCCGCATTGCATCGAGAGACAATCGCATTCGGAAATGCCACGCCATGGATTCATGCTCGCCAGTTCGATTGCCGCACAAATGGTCTCGGTTAGATTACGATGATCTTGTGAGTTATCCAATTCCGTCGGCGAAGTTGTTGCTGGAGAGCCGCCTGCGGATGGTGCTCGACGGCAGCCCCTACACCGTGCGCTCGGTCCACGACGGCCTGCGGGTCGAACGGCCCTACGACAAGCACCGCACCCGGACCCCTTACAGCTATTCCCTGCGGCTCAATGAAAAGCACAGCCGAGCACAGTTCTTCCGGTATTACTGGCCCAACAGCGAGGGCGAGGCCCCGCACCACTGGAACCGCGATCCCGACCGGATCGGCGAGTCCATCAAATCGGAACTGGCCACGATGGGATGGCAACTCGGCCGCAGCCCCGCGGAATGGCTCTCCGCCATCCTCGGCACGGTCATCTGGCTGGCGGTCCCGGGCACCATTGCCGCATTCTCCGGCCAGACCTGGTTCCTCGCGGTGTTCGGTTCGGTCCTCCTCGCGGTCGGCATCGTCATCGTCGTCGGGGCAGTCGTTCTGCTGCGCCGATCACGTACCCGAGTGTGATCCCGGGGCCGGGCTGCGCCTGACCGTCCAGAACATCCAGGATCCGGCCCCCAGCGTGAGTGCGGTGAAGGTCGCCATTCCGATCAGCGCCGCGATTGCCCCCGGCCCGGTGGCCCCACCCCCGCTCGCCTCGATCAGGAAACCTGCGGCTACCGGCCCGATGAGCACCAGGCCGAGGGCCGTCAGCAGGAATGCGACGTATGTCGCTCCCGCCGGCAATCGTGTTCTCGCTGCCGAACGCGCATGTCCCCCACCATCAACCTGCCGCTGTAACCGCCGAGCATTCGTCATATGCCCTCGAATCCATGTCTCGTGAGATGCATTCGAACAGGGAATTACGCCAACATCGTGAACTTCTCAGCGGCTGCACCGCAATCGAACGGTCATCGCCACCTCGAATGCGTTCATGGCGTAATCCTGCCAGCAAGAGCCGCGCCGACGGATCAAGCCGCACAGGCATTTCGAAATGTCGGGTACTAGCGGAGCAGGTTCACGAGTTGGCGGTAGGCGGCGCGGGTGGGTGGCGCCAGGCGGCGCCAGCTGATGGGGCCGCCGGAACCCAGGTGGGCGTCATAGGGGATTTCGGCGACCGCCCGGACCACGTCGCCGAGATATTTGCGGACGTGTTCGGTGACCAGCGGCCCGTCCTTCGGGTGCTGACGCGTGACGACGATGACCGCTTCGGCCAGGTGGTATTGGCTGTAGTTGTCGTCGAGCCAGATCAGCGCGGGTTTGAGCCGATTCACGGCGTCGGGGCGGGCGGCGAGGGTGATCACCAGCGAGATCCGGGAGTCCGACAGCAGCGGGGCGACCATGCGGTTGGTGACGGGCGCGCCGCCGTCGTAGACGGGCAGGCAGCCGGCTTCGACCAGGTCGCGATGCACCGACGAGTAGGTCTCGCGGCGGGGCAGCGCCTCGGGGCCGCGGGGCAATACGCCTACGCCGGAGCTGTTTTCGCCGCAGCTGTCGATCACGGTGGACGGCAGGCTGCGGTGGGTCATGCTCAGCCAGGACTGGACGGTCCCCGCGGCATCGATGGTGTCGCACCCGCGGGCGGCCAGGTCGCCGCCGGTGGTGGTGGCATCGACGACGATCGGCGAGTGTTCGCCGTAGTCGTAGGCGGCCGCGCCCGCGATGCCCAGCGCGGTGGTGGTCGCGCCGGAGCCGCCGGAGCTGCCCAGAACGAGAACGGGTGGCAGGTCGGCCCACAGCAGGTAGCCGTTGCGCGGCTGCATGCGCACCATGTCGGTGGGCGCCCCGGGCGGGGCCGGGCGCAACAGCAGGGAAAGGTCGGTGGGAGTGGAAGAAAGAGCGGCGGGATGTTCCGGGAAATTTTCGGACACTCTAGATTCCTTTGGTGCGAGCGGCAGACGATGCTGCGGAATCTTCTGGTCACCACGTCGCGGAGGACGGCTACGCCGGCGTCATCCATCGCGTGCACGATCGGTGGCGCAGCCGGCCCCTGTCATTTCGCCGTCAACACCCCCACCGCGTCGACGAGCGGCCCCTGCGCCTCGACAACTTCGCTGAAGCCTCGAGTTCTGTCCCCCGGATACCCCCTACCCGCCTAGCTGTCGATCAAGAGTGCAAAAGGGTTGCCGTGCAGCCCCTTTCAGTGTGGCCAGATATTACCTGATCTTGGCATGCAAGCAGGAATATCCATAGCCCCACCGAAACTCCGGCACTGAATGTCAGCGCACCGCCCGAATCGGCACAACCGCGGCCGCCCCCCAGCACCGAAAGCAGGCCACCGACCAGGAATAGGGGCGGGTACCCGCCGAAGCTCACCACCGCCGACGCCACCACGAGACCGAGGTTGGCGACCTTCGACGCGGCATCGATGTGCTCGATCTGCAGCGGCAGCAGGACACTGCCGACACCGATGTACAGCGCGTACATCGCGGCGTTCCCGGCGAACAGCAGCGGCAGCAGGCCGCGGGTGGGCGTCGTCCGGGTGGAGGGGACGGTGAGGCGATCAGCCGATGTCGGCGGTGAGGGGGAGGGCGGTCACCGAGGTGCCGACGTGCAGGGTGAAGGTCCCGGGTTCGATGGCCCAGCCCTGATCGGTCCAGTGCTCGAAGGAGCGCTTGGGCACGTCGATGGTGGCGGTGACGGATTCACCCGGGTTCGCCTCCACCACCGCGAATCCGGCCAGCCACCGCACCGGACGGTCGATGTCGCTGTGCTCGCGCGACAGATACGCCTGCACGACCTGACGGCCCCGGCGGTCACCGGTATTGCGGACGGTGACGGTCGCCGTCCGGCCGGACACCGCCAGTTCGTCGAGCTCCCAGGTGGTGTAGCCGAGACCGTGGCCGAACGGATAGGCCGGGGCCACACCCGATTTCAGCCAGGCGCGGTAGCCGATGTGAATGCCCTCGCCGTAGGGCAGCGCATTGTCGGGTGCGGGCTTGGTGTCGAGCACGGGCACGTCGGCCATCGTGTCGGGCCAGGTGGTGGGCAGACGGCCGCCGGGTTCGGCGGCGCCGGTGAGCACGTCGGCGAGCGCCGCGCCGAATTCCTGCCCGGGGAACCAGGCCAGCAGCACGGCCGCGACGTCGTCGCGCCACGGCATCTCCACCGGCGAACCGGAGTTCACCACCACGATGGTGCGCGGGTTCACCGCGGCGACCGCGGCGACCAGATCGTCCTGCCCGCCGGGCAGCCGCAGCGTGGTGCGGTCGAAGCCTTCGGATTCGATCCGCTCGGTCGTGCCGACGACCACCACCGCCACCTCGGAGGTCCGCGCCAATTCGACTGCGGCAGCGAACTCTTCGTCGTCCGATCGGCGCGGACGGCCGACCGCGCAGGTGATGCCCAGGGCAGGGAAGCCGTTGTCCGGCATCATGCGCACCAGCACGTCGACCTCCTGCCCCTCGGCGAGGGTGCGGGTCACGAACCGCTGCGGCGGATTCAGCAGCATCTCGACCGGATCGGCGCCCGCGGGCACCACGGTCTCCGCGAGCACCTGCTCGCCGTCCAGTGTCAGGGTCAGGGTGCCCACACCGGCGAACCCGATGCGCCACTCCCCCGCCACGTCCGCCCGCAGTCGTCCGTGCAGCTCGATGGCCTTGGCCTGCAGGGCATTCGGGTTGCCGAAGAGCATGAGGCTGCCCGCCCGCCGATGCTCGGTATCCAGCACGGCGTCGCCGTCGAGGTACCGCAGCGACAACCCCGGCTCACCGGTCTCGGGGTCGGTGACCAGGTCCAGCGGAACCGGAATCATGTTCTCGCTCAGGTGCACACCCGGTGTGTGGACCACCGGCAGCACCTCCGACAGCCCCTGCAGCGGGGAGGTGGTGTGCGCCGGAATCACGGTCGCACTGCCGCCGCCCATGAAACGCGGTTCGGCGGCGGCGGATCCGAGCAGCGCCACCTGCGCGGGCTTACCGAGCGGCAGGGTGCCGTCGTTGGCGGCGAGCACCATGGCCTTGGCCGCGGCCTCGCGCACCAGGCGCTGCGATGCCTCGTCGCTGAAGGTCGGAACGAGCTTGGGCGTTCCGTTCAACGCGCCGACCCGGACGGCGAATCGCAGAATGCGCCGCACCTTCTCGTCGATCGCGGACTCGGGCACCTCGCCATTGCGGACGGCCGCTTCCAGCGGCGCGCCCCACAGCTCCCACGGACCGGGCATGGCCAGGTCGTTGCCCTTGGCCGCGCCGAGGGTGGAGCGCACCGCGGTCCAGTCCGACACCACCACGCCGTCGAAGCCCCACTCCCCCTTCAACGGTTCGTCGAGCAGGTCGTTCTCGGTCATGGTGACGCCGTTGACCGAGTTGTAGGCGGCCATGATCATCCACGCGCCCGCCTCGACGGACCGCTCGAACGGGTACAGGTACAGCTCCCGCAGGGTCCGCTCGTCCGCGACCACATTCGCGGTGAACCGCTCGGTCTCGGAGTCATTGGCGACGTAGTGTTTCGGGCACGCGCTCACCCCGTGCGCCTGCACCGCCCGCACGTAGGCGTCGGCGATCTCGGCGGTCAGCATCGGGTCCTCGGAGAAGCATTCGAAATGCCTTCCGCCCAGCGGGGATCGGTGCAGGTTGATGGTCGGCCCCAGCACCGCGTACACATCCTTGCGGCGGGCCTCGGCGGCGATGAGCGCGCCGATCTCGGTGAGCAGGTCGCGATCCCAGGTGGCGGCCAGGGCGGTGCCCGAGGGCAGGCTGACCGAGGGGTCGCGCTCGTCCCACTGCTCGCCGCGCACGCCGGACGGGCCGTCGGAGACCGGCATCTCGGCCAGCCCGATGCCCGGTTCGCCCGCGAAGCGGAAGAAGCCCGCGCCCGAGATCAGGCGAATCTTGGCGGGAAGATCCAGCTTCCCGAGGAGGTCGTCGATGACGTCGGTCATTCCTGCTCCTTCCAGAAGGTCACCAGGTCCGCGCTGACCTGCGCGGGCACATCCTCGTTCGGCACATGGCCGGAGCCGTGATAGACGGCGGTCTTCGCGTTCAGCTGCTTCGCGAACCGCTCGTGCGCCTCGGGCGCCCACAGGTCATTGGTGTCGCCGTAGGCGACCAGCAGCGGCACACCCGAATCCCGCAGCATCGCCGGATCTTTCACCGGCGGCTCGGCCATGCAGGTCAGGATGCCGATGATGTTGGCCTTCTTGGTGCGCAGGATCCGCTCCCGCAGGAACTCCCGGCGCTGCGGCGCGGGCTGCTGGTCGGCCTGGGCCATGACCGCGTTCATCTGCTCCCAGATGACCTCCTGCCCACCGGCTTCCACCGCCTGCGCGACCAGCAGCGGCGGCGGGAAATCGATGTCGGCGACCGAGGACGGCCCCGACGCCAGCAGGGTGAAGCTGCGGCACCGCTGCGGACGCTCGATCACCGCGACGCGGGCGACGTAACCGCCGAAGGAATGCCCGACCAGGTGGATGGGCTCGGCCGGCGAGATCTGGTCGACCACGCCCTGCAGGTCGCCGACGAAATCGGCCAGGGTGTACCCCGAAACCTCGTCGGGCCCTTCGGACTCCCACTGACCGCGCTGGTCGTAGGCGACCGCCCGGTACCCGGCCGCCGCGAGCAGCGGCAGCATCTCCTCGAAGTCCTCCTTGGAGCCGGTGAAGCCCGGCACCAGCAGCGCGGTGCCGCGACGCTCGATCCCGGCGGGCGGCTCGACCTCCCATGCGGCCAGCTTCCCGGCCGCTCCGCGCAGCGTGATCGGCGTGATGATCGGGGCCTGACTCATCGGCAATCCCTTCCCTCGTACTGCCCTGTACGGCTGGCACGAGTGTGCCAGTGGAAATCCAGTTTACCGAGTGGCCACTAGGTACTGTTATCACTTCGTGACCATGGTCCGGTTTTGCCTGATCAACCAGGTTGACTAGTGTCCCACCTCATGACGCCCCACCCCCGACGCCGCAGACGGGGCGACGACCGTCGCGAGCAGATCATCGACGAGGCACTGAAAGCCTTCGCCGACAACGGCTATCGCAGTGCCTCCATCGCCGAGATCGCCGACCGCTGCGGCCTGTCCCAGCCCGGGCTGCTGCACTACTTCCCGAACAAGGCCGCGCTGCTGTCGGCGGTCCTCGACTACCGCGACCGCCTCGACTACGACCGCCTCGGATTCGACCAGCAGTTGCGCGGCAAGGACGCACTCGTCCGCCTGGCCCAGCTGGTCGAGCACAATATGCACGTGCCCGGGCTGGTCCGGCTGTTCACCGTGCTCACCAGCGAGGCGGTCACCGCCGACCATCCTGCCCACGAGTGGGCGCTGAACCGCTACCGCCTGCTCCAGGACTACCTGGCCGGAGCGCTACAGGCGGGCATCGACGACGGCAGCATCCGCAAGGACATCGACCCCGCGGCCATAGCCCGCCAGGTCTTCGCCATGATGGACGGCCTGCAGTTGCAGTGGCTGGTGGATCCCGACACGGTCGACATGGCCACCCTCTTCCGCGCCTACGTCGACGAACTCATCGCCTACATCTCCTAGCGCGTCATCCGGCATCTCGCAGCGGCTGGTCCGGCATTTCCTATCGCTTCATCCGGCCACCGCGTCGCGGAAGTGGTCGGCGAGATCGAGCCCGGCGGCCTGCTCCGGCGTGATCCAGGCATGGTCGTCGTGCTCGTCCGGGTTGAGAATCACCGCGCCACTGCCGTTTTCGCGCACATCGAAGACGCGTGCGTGAATCCGCAGCGGACGGCCGGCCACATCCATCCACTCGTGCGCCGAGCGCTCACCGAGGACCTCGATGGTCAGGCCCGTCTCCTCCGCGACCTCGCGTACCGCGGCCTGCTCGGGTCGCTCCCCCGGCTCGACGCCACCGCCCGGCAGCTCCCACCGCCCGGCCAGGAAAACCCCGACGGCCCTGCGGATCAGCAGGATCGTGCCGGCGCGTTCGATCCGGCAGTACACCAAATGCTTTTCTTTCACCCGTTGATCATGCGTGAGCCGACGGGGACGGATTACGCGGAGTCCGCCGCGTACTGGTACTTCCCGCGATCGAGTTTGCGGACATTACTGTTGTCGCGCTGCGCCATTCGCCCCAGCGCGACCGCGACGTGGTGGCGGGCGCTGATCGGCAGCTCCACGCCGCGACTCTGGAGCGCGGCGATCACCTCCGCCGGGGTCCAGGTCTGCTCGGGGTGTTCGGCGAGGAAATCGGCCACCACCCGGGGCAGCGAGCGTCCCTGCGACGGCCCGGCCGACTCGCCGGGCTCCGGCACGTCGGTCAGCTGCTCGTCCCGGGCGGTGTCCAGCCAATTCGCGACCGTGAGCAGCTTCGAGCAGGCAGCACGCAATTCGGCTCCGGGCGAACGGATGTCACCGAGGTTGTACATGGCCTGGTAGTAGCGACCGATATTGGTCAGCAGATCGATGGCTTGCTTCTCGGTGTCGGCGACGATGGCTTCGCTGCTGCGACCCGACTGCGCGGCCGCCGCCACTGCTCCCACGTCCACGTCCGACAATCCCCTTCTCTGTTGATCGACAGATGCACGGCTCACCCGACACTAGCCAAGCGTGGTGGCCGAATTGTGAAAGACTACAAGGTCATTGCCGCCCGCGCGTCCCCAACGGCGTTTCGCGTGACCGGAATGCCGGGTTCACTCTGCGAGAAGCGCTGGTTACCGCGGTCCCGCCCGATCGTCGCGGGGCCGCCCACCCGCGCCCGACACGCTGAACGTTTCGGTGCGGGCGCGTGGCGCGATATTCACTCCGTGGGGAGCACGCTCGAACCAGGCGAGGTCTTCGCCGGCTACCAGATCCTGCGGAAACTGGGGGCCGGCGGGATGGGCGCGGTCTATCAGGCGCGCGATCGGGACCTGCCGCGATTCGTGGCTCTGAAGCTACTGACGCTGCCCGGCGGCGAGTCGCAGCACCGGGTGCGGTTCCGGCGGGAAGCCGATACCGTTGCGCGGCTGCAGCATCCGAACATCGTGACGGTGTACGCGCGCGGCGAGGAGGACGACCGGCTGTGGATCTCCATGACCTTCGTCGACGGCACCGATGTGGCGCGGGCGCTACGGCCGGGAGCCATGCACCCGGCCCGGGCGGTGCGAATCATCGCCGAGACCGCCGCCGCGCTCGATCACGCGCACGACACCGGGATTCTGCACCGGGATGTGAAACCGGCGAACATCCTGCTCTCCGACGGGCGGCCGGAACGGGCGCTGCTCACCGACTTCGGCATCGCCAAGACGCTCGACGAGAGCAGGCAGCTGACCCAGCGCGGCGAGATCCTGGCCAGCTTCCAGTACGCCGCCCCCGAGAGGCTGACCCGGCCGGGCGAGGCCGATCGACGCGCCGACGTCTATTCCCTGGGCTGCACGCTTTACCACATGCTGACCGGCCAGCCGCCGTACCCGGGACAGAACGTCGGCCAGATCATCTACGGACACGCGTACGAGGCAGTGCCGGTGCCGTCGGAGCGAAACCCCGGTCTACCACGGGGTTTCGATGAGCTCATCGCGCGCGCCATGGCCAAGGATCCCGGCCGTCGCTTCACCACCTGCACCCAGATGGCATGGTCGGCGCAACAGATCCTCCGCCAGCCCGCGCCACCCCTGACCGGGCCCCCACCGGCCACCATCGATCTCAGCGGACCGAGACCCGCTGCGACGCAACCCAGACCGGCCGCCACCACCCTGCCGCCCGCGCCCGCCCCCACCCATCCCGTCTCCACCCACCCGCCCTCCACCCCTCCGGCCCCCACCGGCACCGGACCGACCACCACGGTGTCTACTCGAACCGGACCGACCCCGATGCCCAATCGAACCGGCCCGATACCGGCGCCCAGTCGAGTCGACCCGACACCGGCACCCGCGCGAACCGGCACGACACCGATACTCGCGCAAACCTCTCCGGCTCCCGCGCCTGCGCCTGCGCCTGCGCGTACAGAGTCCCCAACTGGACACGCTCGAACTGACCCGACACCCATGCCCATTCGAAGCGGCCCGGCACCGGTGTCCGCGCGAAGGGCTCCGGCCCCTATGCCTACGCGAACTGAGTCCCCAACCGGGCCCGCGCGGATCGGCCCGCCACCTGCGCCTACCCATCCGGTATCCGAGCCCGGACCGTCCGAGTGGGTCGAGCGGGACCCCATCGGTATCGGCATCGGCACGCCCGTGCATGGCAAGCGCGGCAGCGGGTTACGGATTCTCATGGCGCTGCTCCTGGTCGTCGCCCTGGCGGCGGTCGGGTACCTGCTGGTGCGGATCGGCGATCAACACCAGGACCTCACACCGATGGCGACGACCGCACCAATGACCACGACGACCTCACCGGCGGTCACAACCACATCGCCCGTTGCCTATGCCGAACCGACTCCGATCAGTCAGGTCGTGATCCCGCCGGTCACAACGCCGTACACGTCTCCGATCACTTCATACCCACCCAAAACCATTGCGGTGCCGGATGTGGTCGGCACCGCGATCGCGCAGGCGAAGGCACAGTTGGAGAAGGACGGCTTCGTTGTGCAGCAGGCCGAGCGCGAGGACAAACATGCGAAAGGGACTGTGGTGGGACTGGACCCGGCAGCAGGCACGGTGAAGGCGGTCGGTTCCACGGTGACCGTGTACGTCTCGACCGGCGCGGCCACCATCACCCTGCCGACCCTGACCAATCTGACACCCGCGGCCGTGACCACCACGCTGCAAGCCCTCGGCTGGCACGGAACCGTGCAGCAATCCACCGTGAAGGTCACCGATCCCGCGAAGGTCGGCAAGGTGGTCGGCCAGAATCCGGCGGCGGGCACCGCGGTCGCCGTCGGCGCGACGGTGACCATCACGGTCGGCGAGATCGGCACGTCCACCCCGGTGAGCTCATCGATCCCCATCACTTCATATAGCCGGTGAGGTGACCTCGTATGCCGGTGAGTTGACGTCGCGCGCGCCGGTATTCGGCCGAGCCGCGCCCACGCCGACCCGGAATCGCTATGTCAGCTAGGCAGGCGATTGCCCGAGATACCAGGACAGCAGGCCGGGGTCGTCGACCGCGGCGGGGTCGACGACGCGACCGGGGTCTGCGCCCTGTAGCAGGCGTTTGAGCGGGACTTCGAGCTTCTTGCCGGTGCGGGTGTGCGGGATGCCGGGGGCGGCGATGATCACGTCGGGGACGTGGCGGGGCGACAGCGCGGTCCGGATGGTGGCAGCGATCCGCTGCCGCAGCTCGTCGGTGAGCTCGCGTCCCGGGGCGAGCACCACGAACAGGGGCATCCAATAGCCGCCACCCGGCTGTTCGATGCCCAGCACCAGGGATTCGGCGATCTCCGGCAGCGCCTCGACGACCTCGTAGATGTCGGCGCTGCCCATGCGAATACCGTTGCGGTTCAGGGTGGAATCGGACCGCCCGTGCACGATGACGCTGCCGTGCGGTGTGCGGGTGATCCAGTCGCCGTGCCGCCAGACGCCGGGGTACATGTCGAAATAGGCGTCGCGGTAGCGGGCGCCGTCGGGGTCGTTCCAGAACGCGACGGGCATGGAGGGCATCGGCTGAGTGACGATCAGCTCGCCCACCGCATCGTGGACGGAGTGACCGGATTCGTCCCAGGCTTCCAGGGCCACCCCGAGATACGGGCCGGAAAGCTCGCCGGGCCAGACGGGCACGGTCGGGGTGCCGCCCATGAAGGCCGAGACCACATCGGTGCCACCGCTGATCGAGGAGACCGGAACGTCACCGACATTGTCGCGCAACCACATCGACGAGGATGCCGGGAAGGCCGCACCGGTGACGCCGATCTGCCGCAGCGCGCGCAGATCGTGGGCGAGCGCCGGACGGGCGCCAGCCTTCTCACAGGCCAGCACGTACCCGGGGCTGGTGCCCAGGACCGTGGCGCGGGTGCGCGCGGCCAACTCCCACAGCGCATCCGGCGCGGGATGGCCCGGACTGCCGTCGTAACAGACGATGGTCGCGCCGGCGAGCAGCCCGGAGACCTGGAAGTTCCACATCATCCAGCTGGGGCTGGTGTACCAGAAGAAGGTGTCGTCCGGCCCGATATCGGAGTGCAGGGCAAGGGCCTTCAGATGCTCCAGCAGCACGCCGCCGTGGCCGTGCACGATGCCCTTGGGCTTGCCGGTGGTGCCGGAGGAGTAGAGCACCCAGAGTGGATGCTCGAAATCGACGGGCTCGGTGGCGAACGCGGGCGATTGCGGCGCGAACTGATCCTCGGTGGCGTCGTTCCAGTCCAGGACGTCGGGTAGCGTTCGGCCGAGCCGCGACACCAGCACGGTCCCCCGCAACGAGGGCAAACCGTTACGGAGAGCGGCTATTTCGGCGATCTTGTCGTGCGCCTTGCCGCCGTAGCGGTAGCCATCGGCGGTGATGAGCACGACCGGCTCGAGCTGGCCGAGGCGGTCGAGCGCCGCCCCGGCCGTGTAGTCCTGTCCGCACGCGCTCCAGACGGCGCCGATACTCGCGGTGGCCAGGAAGGCGATCACGGCTTCGGGAATGTTCGGCAGGTAGCCCGCCACCCGGTCGCCGCGACCAACACCCAATTCGCGCAGTGAGCGAGCCAGAACCGCGGTGCGGGAGAGCATTTCGGCCCAGGAAAGTTCCCGTAGTGGGCTGTCCTCGCTGAGCGCGATAATCGCGGGCCGGTCGGTACGGGCGTGCCGGATGATTTGGTCGACGTAGTTGACCCGGCTGCCGGGGAACCACCGCGCCCCCGGCATGTCGCTGGAAGCCAGCACCTCGGCGGGCTCCTCGCCGACCTCGAAGTACTCCCACACCGCCCGCCAGAATCCGGCGATGTCGTCCACCGACCAGCGCCACAGCTCCGCGTAGTCCTCGGTGTGAATCCCGTAGCGCCGCTCGACAAACCGACCGAAGTCGGTGATCCGCGCCGCCGCGATAGCCTCCTCGTCCGGCACCCACTGCGGCACCGCCGCGAACTCCGCGATCTCGGTCATCGGGCGCTCCACCCGCCGTCCATGGTGTAGGAGGCCCCGGTCACCATCCGCGCGGCATCCGATGCGAGCCAGCCGACCAGCGAGGCCACCTCCTCCGGCTCCACCAGCCGCTTGATCGCGTTGTCGGTCAGCATGATCCGCTCCACCACCTGCTGCTCGGGGATGCCGTGCGTCGTGGCCTGATCGGCGATCTGCTTGTCCACCAGCGGGGTTCGCACGTAGCCCGGATTCACGCAGTTACTGGTCACCCCGCGCGGCCCGCCCTCGAGAGCCGTCACCTTCGACAGCCCTTCCAGCGCATGCTTTGCGGTCACATAGGCCGATTTGAACGCCGAGGCCCGCAGCCCGTGCACCGACGAGAGATTGATGATCCGGCCGTACCCCTGGGCGTACATGTGCGGCAGGGCCGCGCGGGTGAGCAGGAACGGGGCCTCGACCATGAGCCGCAGCATCATGCGGAACCGTTCCGGCGGGAAGTCGGTGATCGGGCTGACGGTCTGGACTCCGGCATTGTTCACCAGGATGTCGGCCTCCAGCCGGAGGTCCTCCAGCGCGGTCACGTCCGACAGATCCACCTGCCATGTCCGCCCGCCGAATTCGGCGGCCACCTTCTCCGCGCCTTCGCCGTCGATATCGGCGACGGTCACCTGCGCGCCATGGGCGGCGAGCTCGCGGGCGCAGGCCGCTCCGATCCCGCTCGCCCCGCCCGTCACCAGTGCCCTGCGTCCCGCCAGTTCACCCAGGGGTCCGGTCGTCTCGGTCATGCCACCTTCACCTCTGCACTAACTTGCGTCGAATTGCGCTGCGCTGCCAGGCTTTCCGCGTCGGCCCGGTCGATGTCCGCCAGGTCCGCGCCCTTGGTCTCGCGGGCGAAGAGCACCGCCACCACGGTCACCGCCGCCGACGCCGCCAGGTACCAGGCGATCGGCACCGAGGATTTGTAGGACTCCAGCAGCCGCACCGCGATGATGGGCGCGAGCGACCCCGCCACCAGCGAGGTCACCTGATAGCCCAGGGACACACCGGAATACCGCATACGGGTGGGGAACATCTCGGCCATGATCGCCGGCTGCGCGGAGTACATGAAGGCGTGGAACACCAGGCCGATGATGACCGCGCACAGGATAACCGCGTTGTGCTTGCTGTCCATCATCGGGAAGGCGAAGAAACCCCAGGTCGCTGTGGCCAGGGCACCGACCAGGTAGACCGGCCGCCGCCCGATGCGATCGCTGAGCCGTCCGACCAGCGGGATGACCAGGAAGTGCACGGTATGCGCCGCGAGCAGCCACCACAGGATCACCTTGGTGTTCGCTCCCACATGGACTTTCAGATACGTGATGCTGAAAGTGACCACAAGATAATAGAAGACGTTCTCGCCGAACCGAAGTCCCATGGCGGTGAACACACCTCGCGGGTACCGCTTCAGCACCTCGAGCGCACTGAAGGAGTTCGCCTTCTCCCGCTCGGCCACCTGTTGCGCGGCCACGAAGATCGGCGCGTCGGTGATCTTGGTGCGCACGTAGTAGCCGATCAGGACCACCACCGCCGACAACCAGAAGGCCACCCGCCAGCCCCAGGACAGGAACGCCGCGTCCGACAGTGTCGAGGTCAGCACCAGCAGCACGATGGTGGCGAGCATATTGCCCACCGGCACCGCCGCCTGCGGCCACGACGCCCAGAACGCGCGGCTGCGGCTCGGACTGTGCTCGGCGACGAGCAGCACCGCGCCGCCCCACTCACCGCCGACCGCGAAGCCCTGGATGAACCGCAGCACCACCAGCAGTACCGGGGCCAGATAGCCGACTTGCCCGAAGGTCGGCAGGCAGCCCATCAGGAAGGTGGCCGCGCCGACCAGGATCAAGCTCAGCTGCAACAGCTTCTTGCGCCCGTACCGGTCGCCGAAGTGGCCGAAGACGATGCCGCCCAAGGGCCGTGCCGCGAAGCCGACCGCGTAGGTGATGAAGGCCGCCAGGATGGCGTCCAGGTCGCTGGTGCCCTTGGCGAAGAACACCTTGTTGAACACCAGCGTCGCCGCGGTGCCGTAGAGGAAGAATTCGTACCACTCGACCACGGTCCCCGCCATGGACGCGGCGACCACGCGCCGTAATCCGGCCAGGCCGCCGCGGGCTTCCGGTTCGGTATCCGGGAGGCTCATCGCGCAACTCCTTCACGCTCGGGCCGCCTCACCCCTCATCTGTGATGCGTCCCACATACTTCGATGCCAAGGAGTATTCGTGCACATTCGGCTGCCCGGCAATGACCAGATCCGCAGCCATAATCTGCAAGAATGCAGAAATGAGCGTGACCTCCACCACAACCCGTCTCAGCCCCGACGATCTGCTGGTGCTGCTCGCGGTGGGCCGCACCGGCCGCTACGTCTCGGCGGCGGAGGAACTGGGCATCAACCACACGACCATCTCGCGGCGCATCGCGGCGCTGGAGCAGGCGCTCGGCGGCCGGGTGCTGATTCGCGGTGCGAGCGGATGGGAGCTCACCGATCTGGGCCGGGAGGCGCTCACCGCGGCCGAGGCCATCGAATCCGCGGTCCGCTCGCTGACCTCCGACACCCCGGAACTCGAAGGCGTGGTGCGCATGTCGGCCACCGACGGGTTCAGCGCCTACGTGGCCGCGCCCGCCATCGCGAGGATGCAGCGCCGTCATCCCGGGCTGTCGGTCGAGATCGTCACCGCCACCCGGCTGGCATCGTTGCAGCGGTCGGGCTTCGATATCGAAGTGGTGGTGGGCAAACCGCAACTGCGCCGCGCCCGCGCCATCGCACTGGGCGACTACACGCTCGGGCTCTATGCCTCCCATGGCTATCTCGCCGACCACCCCGCCCCGGAAGCTCTTGAAGACCTGTCCCGTCACCCGCTCGTCTACTTCATCGACTCCATGCTCCAGGTCGACGACCTGGACCTGGCGCCCACCTTCGCGCCCGCCATGCGCGAATCCATCTCCTCCACCAATGTTTTCGTGCACGTGGAGGCGACCCGGGCGGCCGCCGGGCTGGGCCTGCTCCCCTGCTTCATGGCCGACCGCCACACCGATCTGGCCCGCGTGCTGCCGGAAATCTCTGTGCGCCTGACCTATTGGCTCGTCGCGCGCCCGGAAACCCTGCGCCGCCCCGAAGTCGCCGCCCTCGTCGAGGCGCTGCGCGAGCAGGTGGACACCCACCGCGACATGCTCATGGGTTGACCCACCCCACCGGATCACTGACGGCGAACCGGTATCCGAACCACCGGGCTGTTATGTTCTGCCGATGGGTGGGCAAGTCTCGGTGTGGGTACCGATAGTCGTTGCGGCGCTGGGCTTCATCGGTGTGCTCGGAGCCCAGTTGATCGCCGCGTGGCGAGAGGATCGCTATGGAGCTGGATTCGGTAACCACGCCGCGAATTCACTCACGGGCATCGCGACACCGCGGCCGATTCTCGCCAGCGTGGGCGGTGAGCGTCGATGACCATCGTGAGCATGACAACCGATGCGATGACCACCCTGCGGGCCTTCTATGCGGCCGAGGCCGCCTACCTCACCGAGGGGGCCCAGTTCGAGGAGATGGCTCGGTATCTGGCGCCGGATGTCGTGATGTACCAGGCCTCGAGCCTGCCCTACGGCGGGCAGTGGCACGGGCACGACGGCATACGCGAATTCCTCGCCGCCATGGGAGACAGCTGGGACGGCCTGTGGTTCGACGAGCAGCACTTCCTCAGCGAAGGGGAACGGGTCGTCGCCTACAGCCGAGGCCGGCTGCGTGCCCGCCGCACCGGACGGGTACTGGAAACCTCGCTGCTGCAATGGATCAGCTTCCAGGACGGTCTGATCACCGAATTCCGGCCCTACTATCACGACACCTCGGCGGTCCTGGCCGCTCTGGCCGACAACGCCTGATCACCGGGGCACAGGCCCGCGATCGTGACGACGCAGCCCGGGTCCAAGGGGCGAGACGGCCTGGGTCGAAGGCGGAACTGGGACCGACCGGTTGGCCTCGGAGCGGCGGTGGCACAGTGGACCGGGCACGGACCCGACCGAGGAGGAGCCATCCATGAACGGACGTACCCCCAGCCGTTGGGAGGAGCTCACCGCTGCCGACCCTGCGCATTCGAAGTGGTACGTGGAGCGGTTCCGGAGATTGGCGGCCGAGGGCGCGGATATCGTCGGGGAGGCGCGCCTGATCGACGCGATGCTCGACCGCGGTAGCCGGGTCCTGGATGCGGGGTGTGGTCCGGGGCGTGTGGGTGGCTACCTGCACGACGCGGGTCACGTCGTGGTCGGCGTCGATGTCGATCCGGTCTTGATCGCTGCCGCAGAGCACGACCATCCCGGCCCGACCTGGATTGTCGGTGATCTCGCCGAACTGGACCTTCCGGCCCGCAACATCACCGCCGACTTCGATGTCATCGTGTGCGCGGGGAATGTGATGACATTTCTGGCGCCCTCCACCCGAGGAGCGGTGCTGGCCGGTTTCGCCCGCAACCTCGCTCCGGGCGGCCGGGTGGTCACAGGTTTCGGAGCCGACCGCGGCTACGAGTTCCCACAGTTCCTGACCGACGCCGAGAACGCCGGACTCACAGTGGATTTGCAGCTTTCGACATGGGACCTACGCCCATTCACCGACCAGTCCGACTTTCTGGTGGCGGTGTTCTCGCGCGCAGACTGAAACCTGCTCAGCCCCAGGAAATCCCAACCCTGACCGGCGGAATCTGGTCCGCTGCAACACCGAACATCCTGTAAGTCAGGTCCAGGGCATCCATCTCCGGTGCAGTGGCGCGCGGCCTTATGGTCGGAGATGCGGGGCATACGAGATGGTCGCGGGGGGGGGGGGGCCCTCCCCCCCCCCCCCCCCCCCCCCCCCCCCCCCCCCCCCCCCCCACCCCCCCCCCCCCCCC
>NZ_JBHZCS010000018.1:27686-61205 GCF_042755705.1 Nocardia sp. NPDC059154 | reverse complement strand
CGATATTGCTGAACACAGTGTCTATTTTGCCTTCCGCTTCGCTCCAGGCGGTTCGGGGGCCCTTTTCCCCCGTCCTTCCCCCCCCCCCCCCCCCCCGCGACATTCAGCTACGCCCACTGACCGGGCCGAAGCACGTCCATCCAGTGAGTCGGCCATGTCGCGAGGGCCACGATCACCATGATGACCAGGTGCACCGGTGCCGCGAAACTCTCCTTGGGCCCGTGGTGATTGATGATGTGTGTGACCACGGCGCCGGTCAGCACCAGGATCAGCACCGCGGCGCCGAGGAATCGAGCCTCGTGGAACGGAATCACCAACAGCAGCGCACACACCCCCTCGATCCCGCCGACCACAAACCGGAACCAGGCGGGCCACCCCCACTCCGCGAACTTGATCGAGTACGCGGGCCCGAAAAACGTCGGCCCGGGCCAGAACTTGGTCACCGCCCCCATCATGAACTCGAGGGCGAGGAACCACAGGAAACCGGTCGCGACCCATCCGGGCCAGGTGTGAGCGATAGTCATACCGCCATGACCACCCGCACGGCTGAAATGTGACACGCCCAGTGTGCAGGCGAGATGGGTTCGCCACCTACGCTCGAATACCGCAGAGAAGACGCGTAGCCGGCGCTTGACTCGTGCGAGTGGAGCGAGACGATTGTGCCGGGCCGGGTAATGAGCGTGGCGTGATGCCGGCGGCGGGACGGTGCCGGGCATCTCAGGTTGGGACCACCATCACCGCAGATTCTGGATCAAAGGCAGGCGGACATGAGCGACGTCTTCGGAATTGCAGGTAAGACAGCATTGGTCACGGGCTCGGGGCGGAATATCGGGCGGGCGATCGTGCTCGAGCTGGCCGGCTGCGGCGCGAACGTCATTGTCAACACCCGCAGCGATCAGGGGGAAGCCGACTCGGTGGCCAAAGAGGCCGCGGATCTCGGCGTCGGCTCCCTGGTGGTGATAGGTGACGCCGCCGACAAGGCGACCGTGGAGCGGATGCGGACCCAGGCCGAGGCGACATTCGGCGGCGTGGATATCTACGTCAGCAACGCGGCCCGACGGCTTACAAGGACTTCTTCGAGATCACCGATGAGGAATGGCACTACCACCTGAACCAGCAACTCACCGCCTCGTGGTACCTGGCCAAAGCGTTCGTACCCGGCATGCGCGAGCGCGGCTGGGGCCGGGTGGTACACATCAACGGCGAGGATGGCTGGCTGGGCGGGCTGGACCCGCGTCCCCCACTCGGTCGGCAAGGGCGGCCTGCGCACCCTGACCAAGTCGCCGATAGCGATCGTCGCGGCGGAGGGCCTCGGTGCTGGTGTTCCGTTGGTCGGGGGGGGTCTTACGGAACACCAGCCGAGGGCGATGCATCAGATGCGACATCCGTCCATCTGATGCAAGCGTCGAATGTGTTGGTCTTTTCTCTTCTTACGTATTAGGTCGGCCGGAGGTTCACACGCGACAGATCCGGCAAAGGCGAGCAGTCGGTGGTTCGGAACAGGTGTCGGCGGTAGCATCCCGTGCCGTGAGTGGCGATCCGAGGCCGGGTCCGTGACCACGGCCGGACGCGGGGACGCGTCCTTCACCGGGTCGATCCCCGAGATTTACGACAGCCTGCTGGTTCCGATGATCTTCGCGGAACCAGCTCGGCTACTTGCGGAATCGGTGGCCACGGCAGACGCCGTCGACATCCTCGAAACGGCTGCCGGGACCGGGGCGCTGACGAGGGAACTCGCCCGGTTGGGCGGTCACAACATCGTGTCAACCGATCTGAACGAACCCATGGTGACAGCGGCCGCAGCCCGGCTCGTTTCCGAACGGGTGCATTGGCAGGTGGCGGACGCCCAGAGCCTGCCGTTCCCCGACTGCTCCTTCGATGTGGTCGCATGCCAATTCGGTGCAATGTTCCTGCCCGACAAGGTACGCGGATACGCCGAGGCGCTCCGGGTGCTGCGCCCGAATGGCATATTCGCCTTCAACGTCTGGGACCGGATCGAGAACAACGCCGTACCCCTTGTCATCACCGGGGCACTGTGCGCGGCGGCACCCGACGAGCCGCTCGAGTTCTTCCGCCGCACGCCCTACGGATATTTCGACATCGACCGAATCCGCGGCGAACTCGAAACGGCCGGATTCGACCGAATCACCGGTGAATACATCGAGGGTTCCAGCCACTCCACGCCGGAGACCGGTGCGGTGGCGTTCTGCCAGGGAACCCCGCTGCGTGGCGAAATCGAACGCCACTCGTCCCTCGACGTCGAATCCGCAACCGCGATCGCAACCACGGAATTACGCCGGCGATACGGGCCGGGCGAGTTCGACGCGCCAATCCGATGGCTGCAGATCACAGCCCGGCGGCCAGCCGATTGAGCAGCATTCCGCCGCAACCTGCCCTATGCCGAAACCGACACGCCCACCGCTTCCTCGCGGCACCGATACCGCCAGAGCGCCATTCGCTCTGCAGCATGGCTCACCCGGCACCGAATCGATCCGATACCTCTGGCCGGCGAATTGAGATCAGAGACAACGAAACTCGGCATCGACGGAACCAGGACATGCGCAATCGGCGGCGACTCGAACAGGCCGGCTCACACCGTCGAGCGGGCGGGCACAAGCGAGAATTGCGGCGCCGAAGCACCTCGTTAGCTATACGTCCGCTACGGCCCGAGTATCGCGACAATCCCGGCAATGAAATCCCTGAGATCAAAGGGGTTGAAAGGCAGAATGTCGCCATGCCCACATTTGCTAGATTGTTGCAGACTGCCGTCGCAGGGGCGCTGGTTGTGGCGGTCAGTCATGGCGTCGCGGCCGCTCCCGCCGCGAGCGCCCCGAATGGCCTGTTGCCCTGGCCGAGTTCCGAGCCGGACGGAATACAGGCGCCGGGGGCTGAACTGGCAGACGGAATTACCGGCACGATGCTGTGGTCGCGGGAGCCGAACACGCCGGTCCCGATAGCCAGCATCGCAAAGGTGATGACGGCACTGGTCGTGATCGATGCCGGCGACCTCGACCGGACTGTCACCGTGCCGCAGGAGGCCATGTCCTATTGCGCCCGGAACGACGGAAGCAGCGCAGGCCTGGTCCCCGGCGAAGTGTTCACCACACGACAGGCCCTGTACGCGATGATGCTGCCTTCCGGCTGCGACGCCGCTTATACCCTGGCCGATGCCTACGGGCCCGGCCAAGACGGCTTCATCGCCAGAATGAACAACACCGCGGGGCAAATGGGCCTGACGGAAACACATTTCACCGATCCCAGCGGACTGCCCTCCCCCGACGACTACGCCACCTACTCCACACCGGCGAACCTGGTGGCCCTCGGCCTGCGCGCGATGAGCCTGCCGGCGTTCCGCGAGATCGCCGGGTCGGAGAGCTATCACCTGCCCGCCGGCCCGGGTAATCGTGAGCACCACTGGCAAACCACGAATCTGCTGCTGCGTGAGTATCCCGGCACCATCGGCATCAAAACCGGATCCACCGACGCCGCAGGAGCCTGCCTGCTGTTCGAGACGGTGCGGGCTGGAATACCGCTGATCGGTGTGGTCCTGCACAGCTCACCCGGCAGCGGCCGCGCCGCGAAGGAAGACGCTGAGCGCCTGCTGAACTGGGCCTACGACCCCGTCTTCAGCGCGCTGCCGATCCGTTAGCGCCGAATACCGCAGGCCACCTGCGGATCCCGGCCACATGAACGCCAACGGCCCGAAATCGACTCGGACCGTTGGTGTTCCACGGCATCGGCAGGCGTCACCTTCGTACCGCCAGGTCACGGTAGCCCGTCACCCGCGGCAAACATCCTTCGGAGGACCTCCGATACCCGGTACGCGACTCCGTCGTCGACCAGATATCACGATCCCACGGCAACAATGTCGTTGAGCCATGAGTAGTTCCGCTGATCTATGAATCCTGCAGCAGGAAGCAGAGGTACGCGCATCAGCGGCTGGCGCTCCGAGGGGTGCTCGGGCTTGCCTTGACGCCGAGGTCAATGTTTACGGTCGAGGCATGAGGATCGGCGAGTTGGCGAAGCAGGCGGGGACAACGACACGTGCGTTGCGGTTCTACGAATCGCAAGGGTTGATCACGGCAGGGCGTGAGGCCAACGGGTACCGGGAGTACAGCGATGCCGATGCCCGGATGGTCGAAGAAATTCTGGCACTGCAGGCTGTCGGGTTCAGCCTGGAGGACACGCGGCCGTTCGTGGAGTGTTTGCGGGCAGGCCATGAGGCCGGAGACGCGTGTTCCGATTCGATCGACGTATACCGCCGCCGTCTCGCCGAAGTCGACGCTCTGATGGATCAGCTCACCGCCTTGCGCGCGGCCTTGACGGACAAACTTGTGGCGGCACAGGCCAGGCAGGCCGATTCATGCTGTGGCGGTGTCGAATTGGCATCGGATCTGTGTGAAGCGAAGGAATCGTGATGTTGTCGAACGATGTTGGGTCCGAGCTGAAAGTCGTGACCGACGAGACCTTCGAGCGCGAGGTACTCGAACACCCGCGACCGGTGCTGGTCGAGTTCGGGGCCGAATGGTGCCCACCGTGTCGAATGGTTGCACCCGTCCTGGCCGCCATCGCTCGTGAGCGCGCTGACGTGCTCAGCATCTACAAGGTCGACACTGATGAAAACCCTTCCGCCACAGCCACTTACCGAGTCATGTCGGCGCCGACCCTCATCCTCTTCCGGGGCGGTCGGCCGATCCTCACCATGGTCGGCGCGCGCTCCAAGGCCAAGCTTCTGTCCGAGCTCGACCATGCGCTCGCTTCTGCCCCTCGGAATCCTGAAGGCTGGTAGGCGCAGGCGTTCGGCACGGATTTCGACGCGCCGGACGGGTTGACTCCGCGCGGCTGCCGGGCGCACCATCAGCGCACTGCTGCTCAGGGTGGGAAGGGGTTTGCCGTGACCGACAGCCATCAGGAGTTCTTCGATCATCTCGACTGGTTCGATGAGGGCCACTGGCCGCGCATCCGGATATCTTCAGTTCGTCCATGCCCGGATTGACTTCTGTGCCAGTCGCTTTGCCGCCCATCGACGTGGATCCGCCGCTGCATCACGACTTCCGGGCGTTCCTCAACGGTCCGTTCTCGCGGTCGGCGTTGCAACGATACGCGCCGGTGGTGCAGCAGCTCGCCGACGAACTCATCGACCAGTTCGCCGACCGCGGGGAGGTCGAGTTCGTCAGCGAGTTCGCGATCCCGTTCACCGCGGGCGCGCTGGCGAAGATCGTGCTCGACGACGACAACCAGGAGCGGCTGGCGCGCGCGGTCGATGCCGTCACCCAGGTGTCGGTGCAGAACACGCCCGAAAGTTTCGCCGCCGTCGCGGCATTGGCCGCCGAGCTCATGGCCGAACGCGAGGCCGCGCCGCGCGCGGATCTGCTGCAGTCCATCGTCGATGCCACCGTCGCCGATGGCCGACGCCGCGGGTGGTGTCGAGCCCGCCCAGCAGCAGCACGGTGACCACGCCGAGCCGTTGGCACCGAAGTGCACCGGTCGGTCGGCATCAGCGTCGGCGCACCTCGCGAACTACACCTGCGCTTCGACCCCGTCACGCCCTGACGTCCGGAGTGCCGCCTAGGAGCGGCCGAACACCTCGTGGGTCCCGACCTTATGGGTGACCTCTTGCCGCCAGCCCACGATCCGCCACCCATCCGAGGTGTAGGCAGCCTCGGCGTGGTACCAACCGAACACTTCGAACATGAGATCCGGTCGATTCGCACCGATGTGGTGGACCCGCATCTTCGCCGACATCGTGGCACGCTCGCCGTCAACAGTCGCTTGCTCATGCCCCATCAAATGCTGTGTGGGACCGCACTTGTCGAGGTATCCACGAATCATCCTGACGAGATTGTCTCGGCCGTCGACGATTTCAGCCCCCGCATAGTCCGCCTTCACATCGGGCGCGAACACGTCGTCGAGGCCCGCCCAGTCCCGCCGGTCGAGCGCATCGGCATACCTGTGAAGCAGGGCGATAACTGCGTGCCGTTCGCTGGTCATTGCCGGACCGTAACGGCCGAACCCACGTCCCGACTGGTGGTCGTCTCGCTGATCGGGACGATCACCTGGACCGACAACCGAATGAGTCCACAGGCCAACCAAGCGGTCGATACCCGCTCGCGCCGCTTCCCGCGCCGCCCGAACGGGCAACACTGGCCGTCGAAAGGTCGACCTGTCCGAGGAGATACTGCGCATTGCCCGCGACCAGGTACCGGCCGACGACGAATCCTATTGCGGCGGACAATGTTCATCGGTTGGGCCTGGCAGATTGCGGGTCAGTCGTCGCAGCAAGCGCGGTCGTGCGCGGCGGTGCCAGGGTTCGTGGTGAACGCTGCCGATGACGGGCAGCAGGTGTCGCCGCGCCGGGCGTTGATGCCTTCCTTGACCGCGATACCGGCGATGACGAGTGCGGCGATCGGGTCGGCCCACGACCACCCGAACAGGCTGTTGAGCAGCAGCCCCACCAACAGCACCGCCGACAGGTAGGTGCACAGCAGCGTCTGCTTGGAATCAGCCACCGCAGCAGCGGATCCGAGTTCACGCCCGGCGCGGCGCTGGGCCCACGACAGCACCGGCATCACCGCCAGGCTCACCGCTGCCAAGATGATGCCGATCGGGGAATGCTCCGCCGCACCGACCCCGAGCAAGCCGCTGATCGCGTCGACGCTGACGTAGGCAGCCAGGGCGAAGAACGAGAACGCGATGACCCGCAGCGCGACCCTCTCCCGCTTCTCCGGATCGCGGCCGGCGAACTGCCACGCGACCGCAGCACCAGAAGACACCTCGATCACCGAGTCCAACCCGAACCCGATCAACGCCGTCGACGACACTCGCGCGCCTTCACTCAGCGCGATGATCGCCTCGACGACGTTGTAGGTGATCGTCGCGGCCACGAACCAGCGAATACGACGCGCCAGCAACGCCCGCCGCTGCGACGCGGGCCCCACCGCCACCGCCGCAGGCAGCGACGGCATTCCCAGCGACTGCGACATCAGCAGCACCCCTCGGAGCCCGAGTCCGGGCAGCACGCCGGATCGACGGCCAGCACCAGCCCCGTCAGATCATCGAGAGCCCGCCCGATCCGAGCGTCGGCCAGCTCATATCGCGAGCGCCGCCCTTCCGGCACCGCCACCACCAGCCCGCAACCCCGCAGGCACGCAAGGTGATTCGACAGAATCTGACGCGACACCCCGATCTGCTCGGCCAGATCGGACGGATACGCCGGCGCCCGGCGCAGGCTCAACAAGATCTGGGTGCGAGTGGGGTCCGACAAGGCGTGCCCGAAGCGGGCCAGCGCATCGCGATGCAGCAGGGTATCCACACCGTGATAGTACAGCAGAATCTGTATTCAGAAAATCATGAATCGTGAGAAGGCGCGACCAACGCAAGCTCATACCGCGAGCCGCCCGCTGCGGAACGGCGATGAAGGGCCCCAAAGATCAACGGGCAGAGGCCATCCAGAGCCGCAGGGCAGTGCACTACTTTGCCGATGAGCGTGTGGGTCCGAGTGGTCATTCAGTGAGGAACTGGTGTAGTTCTGTAGCGACGAGGTCGCGGTCGGCGGTTTCGCTGAACAGAGTTGCCAGTGCTGCGGAGGGGCGGTTGGCATCGAGGTAGCGCTCGGTTCGTTCCATCCAGCTGATTGCCACAGATCCGTCAACTCGCAATCTACGAACCGGCGCTGGCCGTCGACGGTGGACAACTGCACTCTGAGCGCTGTCGCGAGGGCGATCAGCCCACCCGAGCTCAGACCGAACATCTGTGTCGCACCGGTTTTCAGCATGAGGGCGGTGAGGTCGCCGACCTCGGTGTCCAGACTGTGCACGGCCGCAGCGCCCGATGCCGCACCGCTCTTGCCCGATGTCGCGGTTGTGCGGCTCATTCCGCGCCCGCGGCGGTCCGGAAGGTGCGGGGCATGCGATGACGACGACTCCCAACTCGCCAATACCGGGTCGGCAGGGCCGACCTCGACGCCGAGGCAATCGAGAAGCCTTTGGGGCGCATGACCGATATCGCGCCCCTCGCCTCTGCCGCCCGGGCGGTGTTCGGCGACCCGGGCGTGCACGCGGTCGTGCGGTCCGGCGCACTGTGCACGCGGTCAGCCTCGGCCAATGGGTCGAGGGCGAGGAAGTACCAGAGCTGTTGTGTCACACCGGGGTCGTCGGGTGGTCCCCGACTGCGCTGGAACCGACCTGTGCGGAGGTCACCTGCGCTCGCTGCCTACGCAAGATCGGCGGATCGGTCTCGTCAGCGCGTCAGCTTCCGCCAGGGACCGACAGTGCGCCTCCACCGTCGGCCGGCTCGGGTATGGGCGTCGGTCCCTGGTGGCAGGATGCAAGTGTGGGTGACTATTTCGAACGAGTCGTCGACCTCGATGTGACCTCGGCGGACGCGAGCATGTTGGCCGAGCACATGGTGGACTGGATGGTATCGAGGCGATGGCTGCTTCGGGAGAATTCACGCGACGCGATGTACAGCCTCCAGGTCGACGAAGGCTATGTGCCAGGCCCCGACTGGCCGCAGATCACCCAGGAATGGGGCGCCGACTGGATCCCCGGCCCCGTTGCCGTCATCGTCGGACGCCACGACCATTACGCCGGACAGGGCGGCATCGAACCGTCCTCCGCGGTATGCCCACGCTGTCAGGACACCACCGTGATCATCGACTACCCGCAGCAATGGGAAGCCGATCCCGCTGTATGGCAGCCGTTCTCGGACGCCATCAACGCTTGGAAACAAACAGGCACCGGCGCAGCAATCTGCCCCTCCTGCACCACACCGAGCCCCATCACCACCTGGCAATGGGCAGACAACTTCGCCCTAGGCAGCCTCGCCTTCGACTTCTGGGGTTGGCCGCCCCTCACCGAGGACTTCATCACCGAATTCGCCGGCCGACTCGGGCACCGAATCGAACACCACACCGGCAAGTTCTGAACCGAGGCTTCCGGCAATCAGCTGAGCGCAGCGCGGTGACGATCGAACTCGGCACGGAGACCACCTTCCCGGTACAGGCCGCCGCCATGCCCGCGCGGCACACTGCGCGACGCAATGGACCGCCAGCCCGGCTGAGGTAGATCGGTTCGCCGATTCGACCGGATTCATCCGCAGCGCGGGATATGAAATAGGCCGACGCGCGTCTGTCACCCGAACGCACTCAACTGCCGCATACCGCGCGGTTCGAATCGGCCACGCGGCGACCTCGAAGACCAACGGGCACAGATCATCTCTGGTAGCGCGCGGCCGTCGGCACTGCACGGTAATGCCGAATTGCGTGCACTCCGAACGATTCATCCGGCGGCGGAGCCACCGCAAAACCTGTTGGCGAACCACGACGACCACTGTTACCTTTCCGGGGGCCGTGCAAGAGACCGAGGAGGTGGTACCCGTGAACGCAGTATCGACATGGGTGCTCCCCTCGCGGGTCACGGTCGGGCGATAGGTCGTCCGGGAGCGCCGTTCAAAGAGCACTCCCGAAAGGCACGACCATGCAATTCACTTCCGAACAACATCTCGACGACGCCATCCTCGAGCGCGAATTCACCCTCGGCGAGATCCCCGGCATCCTGTGGACGCCCGCATCTACATCCACGCCGGTGCCGCTGATCCTGCTCGGCCCCCCTCCCCTCGGGCTGCGCAAGATGTACCCGCGACTGCTGGCCCGGGCCCGGCACGCCGCGGCGGAGGGTTTCGCCGCGGCCACCATCGAGCTCCCCGGGAGCGGCGACCGGCCCCGTTGGGCCGCCGCCGATCAGGCCCGCGCCGACCTGCGCCGAGCGCTGCAGGCCGGCGAACCGGTCAGCGACGAGATTGTCGACGCCCTTACCCTCCCGCTGGTCGAAAAGGCGGTTCCGGAATGGCAGGCCGCCCTGGACGCGCTCCTTGCGTTGCCCGAGATCGGCGGCCGGGTCGGATACTCGGGGGGAGTGATCTCCATCGGTATCCGGCTGGCGGTGGTCGAGCCGCGCATCGCGGCCGCCGTTCTGTTCGCCGGGAGTTTCGTGCCCCGCGTCATGTTCGAGGAGGCCCGCCAGGTCACCATTCCGCTGCATGTCCTGCTGCAATGGGACGACGAAGAAAACGACCGGCAGGCGGCCCTGGACCTGTTCGACGCCTTCGGCTCCAAGGAGAAGACGCTGCACGCCAACATGGGCGGGCACACCGGCGTCCCGCAGCACGCCGGGGAAGAGGGGAACCGGTTCTTCGCCCGGCACCTGAAGTAAGGCCAGCCGGTCAGGCCAGCAGGCGATAGGAGCTGACGGCCAGGATGCTGCTATCGAGGACAGGTCTCGGCCCTTCCTCGATAGCGGTGGCCGCAGTCAATGCACTGTCATGCCGGTGACCGATCCGGCCGGCGCGGGGGTGGCCGAAGATCAACGGGCCGAGCCGATCTGAAGTCGGCGGAACGTCCTCTCCTACCGATGAGCGTGCGTTGTGGCGACGCCATCATGCCGGGCCGACCCGCGCTGAACCGCGCTCATCGTGGAGCCGGATCTACAGCCTTGCCACCAGGACGAGCGCCGCGAAGGTAACACCACCAGGGGCAAGACCGGGCCACTACCAGTAGCAACGGGCCTGGTGGCGACACAAATCGCCGCCATTGCGGCCCAGACCCAATATAGTCGGCTACGACTAATTCTGTGCAGTATAGTCGTAGACGACTAAGGAGTTTTAGTGGCGGACACGCGGCGCAAAGTGGGCAACCTGCTGGCCCTGTTTGTTCTGGCAGAGCTGATGGCAGGACCGAAGCATCCTTATGAGCTGGGGCGTTTGTTGGCCGAGCACGGTAAGGATCGGTCTGTGAAGTACACCCGGAGCACGCTGTACACGGTCGTGGAGCAGTTGGTCGGGGCCGGTTTCATCGTTGAGCGCGAGACGCTGCGGGATACCGCGCGGCCGGAACGCACTGTCTACGGCATCACCGAAACCGGACGCTCGGAACTACGGGACTGGCTGTGCGACCTGGTCGCCACGCCACGCCCGGAGTACCCGAGTTTCGGGGCCGCCTTGTCGTTGATCATGGTGCTTGCGCCGGCCGAGGCGGTGGACATGCTGCGGCGACGCTTGGTGACTCTGGACCGGCAGGCCAACGAAATCCGTGACACGCTCGATGATTCCGCAGGCGTCGAGTGGGTGTTCCTGGTCGATGAACAGTTCCGGATGGAGATGCTCGACACCGAGCGTCGCTTCGTCGCGCACCTCATCGATTCACTCGCCGCCCCGGAGTACGACCAGGCTTGGCTGAAAGTTGTGGAGGGCTTTCAAACATGACAATCACATCCCCAGTGACACGCGAAGCGTCAACCTACGCGGCCGCGGCCAGCACCGGTCTGTTCACCCTCGCCTATCTCGTCCTCGGGCCGTTCCGGCCGGGATACTCACAGATCGCCGATCAAATCAGCGATCTCGGCGTGGGACGTCTGGCCCCTGTCATGAACGCCACCTTCATCCTCAGCGGACTGCTTCTGTTCGGTGCGGCGTCGGCCATCGCGCGAGGTGTCCGCCCCGCAGTGGGCACTTCAGCACGATGGATCGCCGTGCTGCTGGCCATCCCGGCGATCGGACAAATCCTCTGCGGCATATTCACCGAAGCGCGCCCCACACAGGGCCCCCATGTTCTCGGGGCCATGATGGGATTCGCCATTCCAGTCCTGGCGTTTCCGATCACCGGATTGATCTTGCGCCGCAGCCCCGCTTACCGACGCATCGGAAACCGGCTGCTGACCTCCGGCCCATTGGCGCTGATCATACTGGTGATCTTCTTCAACACCGGCGCTCCAGAGGCCGTTGGGAAGCACCTGGGCATCGGCGGGTTGACCGAACGAATAATGGTGCTGCACGTCCAATTCTGGTACATCGCAATCAGCGCAGCCGTCCTGCGTGGCCCACACAGCGTCGGTTACCAGTTACGCAGGTAAACCGCGCCCTTCCACAACCTGCGCTGAATCCGCACCCAGACATACCCTATGCCGCGAGCCGCGCTGACCGAGCCGGCCAGCTCAGGGCATCGGAAGATCAACGGGCAGAGCGCCATACGGCCGCCGGCAGTGCACGCTATTGCCGAATACGGGACATCTGTTCGGGCGGATCAGTCGGGTTTCGGAGGCAGGTTGATCACAAAATCGACCACCGTGCTCACGCCAAAAAGTATGGCCAGCACCGCTATACACACGAATACAGAGCAGGCGACCAACACCGCGACTCGGATACTCGTATCGCGCATCAGCCGCCACACGCCCTCCTTGCGTGCTGCAGAGATCGCTGCCGCAATGATCGAAATCGGAGCCACCACCAGCCCCACAGCAATGGAGACGGTCAGGATCATGTTCACCCCTAGCCGACCGCCCACACTACCGGCCACGTGATCGCGCCCGCTTACGCACTCATCTGCCGCATACCGCGCTGACCCAAGCTGCCAACACCGCGTGGATGGGGACGACGCCACGGGCGTGGCTCGAATACTGCTCTGTGACATGGGAATCAGCCTGCGCGTCCCCTGATCCACCCGACAGGACCTGCTTGTATGGGTACCTGCACCACCCGGTGGCTGCGTCTGGAGGATACGTTCACCATCGAGTTCGATGAAAGTGATCGTGCAGAGCAGATGATCGGCGACGCGGACTTCGATGTGTCCTGGGACGACTTCGGAATCTACGTGTGGACCGCATCGTGTACCGACGTCGTAGTGCTCGATCAGTCGGGTACCAAGCTCGAACACGGCCACCAGCGGCCCATGGAGGACTCAAACTCCCACCACACGCTGGCCGGTACGCACGCTCGTGCCGCATACCGCGCTGACCGAACCGGCCAGCGCGGGGCGCCGGTGGTCGGAACCTGTTGCGGTGCAGAACGTCCGCTATTGCCGATGACAGCTCATGCGGATCCGTTGCTGTTGCGCGGAACTGTTGTGCTGTGCGTGCTGGACGGCCGGGTGCAGGCGGCGGCATCGTTGATGCGGTGGTATCTGCAGCGCGGCCAGTTCCACCGTGGGACTCCGTCGAGGATGTGTCCGCGTCGACGCCGCGATGCGGGAACGGTTCCCCGCTTACGCCGCTGAGAGGTGTCGGCCAGTAGTTGGATGGGGTGGCACTCGGAGGTTTGCGTGTCAATACCCCAAAACGTGTGAAGTGATTTCGTTTCAGATTCTTGGTTCGGTGGCTAATGTCCCCGTCGTCCGGTGACCTTCCCCGGGGCAACCAAGGAGATCCAGCAGTGATGAAACTGAAACCACTGGCCCGCAACACATTTGGCATCGTGGCTGCCACCACGGTTGCCGGCCTCGGACTCGGGGCGGCGCCGGCCTCCGCCGATATCACCAACCTCAAGGTAGTCTGTGATCGCTGGTGGGGAGGCGCCACCCCATGTGACGGGTCGGATATCATTCTGGACGCTACGGATTCGACTCCGGTGTGGATCACGGTCAACGGTACGGCGCTCGCAGGGAGTCCGTTCTCGCTGCAGCAGGCCAACCCCGGCTATCACATCCAGCTCTTCCTGGATTGCCGCATGACACCGCTTCACGTCGTCGCGATGCAAAAGAGCGCGAGCGGCACGATCACCAGTCAGCAGTCGACCGATTTCACCCCTCCCACCACGGTGGGGAATGCGGTTCTGGGCGATCTTTTTTCCGGCAGCTCCATCGGTAGCGCCCAAGTCTGGCAAGCCCTCACCGGCAACAACACCCCCAACGTTGGCAGCGCCAGCGGCTCCGCCGCCGCTGCCAACGATGCCAACGTCGGCAGCGCGGAAAGCGCTGGCTGTCACGTCACGGGGCAGTAGTAACCAGCCATAGCGTATGAGAACCATTGCTGAACAAAACATCCGCTATTGCCGCATACCGCGCTGACCGAACCGGCCAGCGCGTGAGGCACCGGCGGTCGGAACCTGGTGCGCCGCAGAACGTCCGCCATTGCCGCTGATCGTGCTGGTCGAGCCGCGCTAGTCGCAGGTGGGCAGGCACCGCTTCACCGTTCAGTGGAGGCCGGGCCTTTTCACGAAGTCCGCTGTGCAGCAAGCCGGTTCGGGATCGAATGGGCTTGCGACCTTGCGGTGGTTCGGTTTCGTGGCCGCGCTGGTGCCGGATACCTGTCCCGAGAAAAGTCGAGACACTAGTTGGCGGATGGAAACTAGTTGACTATGCTGCGATCGTGAGCGACGCATTGACACCACAGGACGCACTCGACATCGCCTCGGCCACCACTCGTCGAGCGCGCAGCGCGCCGGCCCGGCCCCGCTGGGTGCCAACGGTGGGGGCGCTGCTGTGTTTCGGCTCGTTCTTCCTGATCGGCGACGCGGTCGCCATGCCCATCGATCGCGCGATCACCATTCGCGGGGTTGCCGGAATCGTTGTGACGGTTGCATTCGGTGCCTTCGTGGCGTGGGTGCTTCGAGAATGGCGCAACGGCGGTGTCGTTCCCCGGTCCCTGGCCGAGCAACCGGTGCAGCGATGGAAGCGAGTGGCTTTGGGCTGGCTTCCGCCATTTGTCGGCGTCACCCTGCTCGGTGCCATGCCCGGATGGATGACTATCGCGTCCGCTGTGATCATGGGCGCATGGATGTGGTTCCAGCTGACCCAACCACGGGCCGCGTCGTGACGGAGCTGAGCGAGCTGCTGGGTTCGCTGCCGCGCCTGAAAGTGGTTGCGTTTCTGGACGGATGCCGCGAGGCCGAGTTCGGCATGATCACCGATCTGTGCGAGATGAACAAGTCCACGTTGTCGAAGGCGATGACCGTCCTCGAGGCCGCCGGATATATCACGATTACGAAGGGATATGTCGGGCGGCGGCCCAAGACATGGCTCGCATTGACCGACCGCGGCCGCACGGCATATCACGAACATTTGAACGCCCTCACCGCACTCGCACAACAGGCACGGAAGGCGGCGGGCGAGCCGGACTCACCGTCTGGTAGATCCTGATCCCGCTGGGAAAGAAGTGCAGCTGTGGGCTGATGGCGGGATGTCGCACCAGTGGTCTTCCGCCGAATAGCCAGGGACACATCCAGGGACACATCCAGGCCCGCGGCGATCCGAAGCCTGATCTGCCGAACGCACTATTCTGCCGCATGGCGCGCTGACCAAACCGGCCAGCGCCGGGCATCGGAAGATCGACTGGCCGTGCCGATCCGAGGCCGGCGGAACGTCCGCAACTGCCGATTTTCGTACGAATGGATGCGGGGCGTGAACCCGCAGAAGCCAGGTATCAGGCGATGCTGCGCTACGGAATTGGGAACTTGAAATCCGGACCGCCTTCACGCGGTACCACGAACGGTGTCACCCCCGCCCCGACGGGCTCGACCTCGAGGTCGGCAAAGATCAGCGAAAGGTTGTGACCGTTGGTCTCGATCTTCGCCTCGTAGAAGGGCCGGCCGAGGTGCGCCGACCATACCTGAGCCTCGTCGGAATCGAGTACGAGTGTGGCGCCCGGGTACAGCATTTGCCAGCAGACTCCCCAGACGTAACCGTCCATGTCGCAACCGGTTTCATAGTCAGTGAGTCGATCGTCGAGTGAGCGCGCCCAGACCTCTACCGGCAACGCCGTCGCCGCTGTAGCGCTAACGCAGTATTTGAAGCGGTACCGCAGATACTCCGGTTTGATGCCGGTCCGGGGATCAGCAGTCGCGTAGATGAAGATGTCGTAGTCACGCATGTAGTCAGCGAAGCCGTGGTACACGATGCCCTGATCGAATACCTCGTCCAGGGCATGAGCAATCTCTACAGCGTCCACGAAGTCATTCTGCGGCATCATGATCGGGATGTCGCGAGGGTGCGCCTCGACGTGCGCTCATACCGCATCCCGCGCGGTTCGAATCGGCCAGAGTGGGCGCGGCCGGCAGCGAGACCGACTGTGGCCCAGGACATCCTCTTCTGCCGAATGCCGTGCATCCTGCTGCGTTGATCTGGACAGCGCGGCAGGCTGCGAGGGCCAGGATCCGTGCGTGCTCGATGAGATAGGCAAGGTCACATACGCGGTGGATGTAGCAGTGCGATACGCCTCGAGGTTTGAGCCGCACTGGCCGGTAGGTATCGTAACGAAATGCGTTTCAAGCCAGGGGGATTCGAAGGACGAACTCTTCCGACAGCGGTCCTGACACCGCGCAGGCTCCGAGTAGTGATGAATCTTGCTCCATCTCTTCTGTTCCTCGGGGTACGCGTCGAACGATTCGCCGAGGACTGGACATCCGCGGAGGTGAGCCTGCGGGTGCGTCGCTGGAACTCCAACCACAACGGCGCTGCCCCGGGTTGGTCGCTGTTCGCGATGACCGATCCGTTCTTCGGCATGATGGCCAATGCTCAACTCGGCCAGGGCTATCGGGTATGGAACACCACCGCTGAGATCGAGTTCATAGCGCCCGGGCGCGGCACAGTGCGATCCACGATGCTGATGCCCCGCGAACTGGTGGACGATATCCGCCGTGCCACCGCCGACGGGATGAAGTCGATCACCGAACATGAGACACAGATCGTCGATTCGAACGGCGCCCTTGTTGCTCGTGCACGCCAGCATCTTTATGTCAGGAAGACGCAAGCGGCCTCCGCAACACGCTCCTGATCCTTCGAACGCACTATTTTGCCGTGGACCGCGCTGACCGAACCGGCCAGCGCGGGGCGTCGGCGGCCGGAACCTGCTGCGGCGCAGAACGTCCGCTGCTGCCGAGTTGCGGATAATTTCTGTGCCGCCATATCCTTCGCCCGGCGGGCTACGCTGATCCAACCCGATCAAAGGATCGAGTCGACAATGACCTGGTCGAGACCACGAACCACCATCGGCGATGAACGTCGGCTGCTCGAGAACATGCTCGACCGCAACCGGGCCGAATTGGTCAACACGCTGCGCGGCCTGTCGGAAGAAGATGCCCGCCGCCACCTCGTTGCATCGATGACCACCCCGATCGGACTGCTCAAGCACGCCGCAGTCGCTCAGCGGATCTGGTTCCAGCACATCCTGGCGGGACTACCCGAAAGCGAATGCGACGGAGGCACGACGCCGGGCGATGCCAGCTTCGTCGTCGGCGAGAACGAAACGGTGGCCGACGTGATCGCCGAATTCGACCGCGGCAGCGAACGTTCCCGAGTGATCGCCGCCGACTTCGACCTCGACGACATCCGGACCCACCCTCGCCTCGGCGAGGTAAGCCTGCGATTCATCTACCTGTTCCTGATCGAGGACTTCGCACGTCACGCCGGCCACGGTGACATCCTGCGCGAGCAGATCGAACATCCGTAAGCATTGTGCGGCACGACAATCCGACTATGGCCAATGCAAGTGATCGCCCTTGCCGCGTGGCGCGCTGACCGAAGCGGCCGGCGCGGCTGCGTGGAAGATCAACGGGCAGGGGCCATCTCAGCCCGCCGACCGAGCCAGAGCAAACCCTACTGGCCGCACCCGCACGGTAACCCGGTGGGACGCAAGCCACGAGTCGCATTCACCGCCGAGATGGGGGATCGAGGTATGCGGCCGTCGCTGTTTGCACGAACGATCGGATCAACGGGTTGGCATCGCCCTCGTTCCAGACCACCACCACCCTGCTCGGCGCCATATCGATCAGCGGGACCGCGGCCAGTCCCTCGGGCACGTTGTGCCCGAGCGGAGTTATGCCGACGGTGCCGTTCCAAAGCACGGCTTGCACACATTCTTGAACGACCCGCACGACCGGGCCCTCCCGCGGTTCGCCACCGTTCCAGTAGGTCTGCCAGAGGGGGTCGGTGCCGGCGGGAAACTGGAACCAGCGACGGTCGGCCAAGTCGGTCAGTTTCAGGCGGTCGCGGTGAACCAGCGGGTCGTCGGCGCGTAGTACGGCTCCGACCGGGTCGGCGCGCAGTTCACGGACGGTCAGGGCGGTGTCGTTGAAGGGTGCACGGGTCACGGCGACGTCGACCAGTCCGGCCTTCAGCCCGCAGGTGGGGTCGGTGAGGTCGGTGTCGCGGATACGGATGTCGACCTCGGGATGCCCGTGGCGGTAAGCGGCGGCCAGTCTGGTGATGCCGGGGTCGGTGGTGTCACCCAGGATGCCGATGGTGAGGTTCGCGTTTCCGGCCGCGGCGGCCACCCGCACGCTGACCCGGTCGGCCTGCTCGAGCAGAGCACGCGCCTCGTCGAGTAGCACCGCCCCGACCGGGGTGAGACCGACACCGGTGGGCGACCGATCGAACAGGGCGGCACCGACTTCCGCCTCCAGTTGCCGGATGGCGCGGCTCAGCGGCGGTTGGCTCATGTGCAGCCGGGTGGCGGCGCGACCGAAGTGGCGTTCCCCGGCGACAGCTACGAAGTAACGCAGCGTACGTAGCTCCACACTGGCACGATACCCGTCCGGTATCGGTATCGCGGAACAGGTCTTGGACACCTCCGGTGTCCCGGCGGTGCAATCGAAATATGACCGACGAAGCACACAGCGACGAAACGAACTCCGCCACAACGGTTTCGATAGTGCGTCCCGGCGAGGGTGAGGTGATCATGTTGGGTGCCACGCGAATGCGTATCCTCGAGGACGGCAGCAATACCTGCCACCGTCTCGGACTCGCCGAATCCGTTGTGGCCCCCTACACTCCGGGACCTCCGCAGCACCGGCACGCCCAGCACGACGAAGGCTTCTACATCATCTGCGGCACGGTGCGGTTCACCGTCGGCGACACCGCCTACGACGCGACAGCGGGCACGCTGGTGATGGTCCCACCCGGCGTCCCGCACACCTTCGCCAACATCACCGGCCAACCGGCCGTCATGCTCAGCACCTTCACACCCGACCTGTATGTGCAGTATTTCCGCGACCTACAGGACATGATCGCCGACGGCCGGGAACTGACACCACAGGTGAACATCGACGTGATGAGCCACTACGCCACCGAGCCCGCCACCGACTTCACCTGAACCCCCAGCGGACCGAGGCGCTTTCGCCACGGTCACTGATGTCACCACTGGATAGGAATTGTGAACATCGCATTCTGGATCGCCGCCGGCCTGCTCGCTCTCTTCTACCTGTATGCAGGCGCACTGAAGATCACCCGAAGCCGGGATCGACTCCGGCCCATGATGGCCTGGGTGGACCGCACACCCCTACCCGCCGTCCGCGCCATCGGCGTGCTCGAAGTACTCGGCGCGCTCGGGCTGATCCTTCCACCCCTGACCGGCGTCGCGCCCTGGCTCGCTGTGATTGCGGCCGTTGGGTTCGTACTCCTGCAATTGGGTGCGATCCAGGTCCACCGGACCGGCGGAGATCGAAAAGTCGCCCTCAACATCACCCTTCTTCTCACAGCAGCCGTGACCGTTTTGTTCGCGACCACCTGGGTGTGACTCTCTGCGGCGCAAGGTTCGGCAGCTGATCTTCGGACGCCGCGACGATCGGGTCCCAAAAAATCCGGAAATTCTTGGGTCGTGGATGTCGAGAACGCCCGGGCGGCTCCGTCCCAGGGGTACGAGGAGGCGAACGGGCCTCGACGACACCGACTTAGGAGCAAGCATCATGCAAGCGAACGAGATCACCGCGATCCTGAACCTCCCGATCAGCCAGGAACTGCTGGCTCGCGACCTGCTGCGGATGGCCTATGTCGCCAAGGACGGCACGCCTCGCAACATCCCGATCGCATTCACCTGGAACGGCTCGGAGATCGTCGTCTGCACCACGAAGAATGCTCCGAAGCTGCCCTCCCTGCGGCACAACCCGGAGGTCGCGCTGACGATCGATACCGAGGTACATCCGCCGAAGATCCTGCTCATCCGCGGTCGAGCGGAGATGGATGTGGTGGATGGCATCCCGGAGGAGTATCTGCGGATGAATGGCAGCTACGAGATGACCCCGGAGCAGCGCGTCGAGTGGGAGGCCGAGGTTCGCTCACTGTACGACGGCATGGTCCGGATTGTCATCACCCCGACGTGGGTCAAACTCATCGACTTCGAAACCACCCTCCCGACCGCGGTCGAAGAACTGGTCCGGCAACGGGCCGAGCGTCAGAGCGCCTGAACCGATCGAACGCGGCCAGAATGGGCCGTACGAACCGAGGAGAACATCATGCCGAAATACCTGCTGCTCAAGCACTACCGGGGTGCGCCGGCCTCGGTCAACGACGTGCCGATGGACCAGTGGACGCCGGACGAGATCGCGGCCCACGTGCAATACATGGAGGACTTCGCCGCGCGACTCGAGACCACCGGCGAGTACGTCGACAGTCAGGCGCTCTCGCCGAAAGGCACGTTCGTCCGCTCCGACGGCGAGGGTCGCCCGCCGGTCACCGACGGCCCGTTCGCGGAGACCAAGGATCTGATCGCCGGGTGGATGATCATCGACGTCGAGACCTACGAGCGGGCGCTCGAGCTGGCCGGCGAGCTGTCCGCGGCGCCGGGCGCGGGCGGGAAACCGATCCAGGAGTGGCTCGAGCTGCGACCGTTTCTCACCGCGTCACCCACGGTCACCGAGTGAACGAGTCGCTGCTACGCGAACTCGTACCCGCGGTGATCGGCGTCCTCGTCCGCCGCGGAGCCGACTTCGCCGCGGCCGAGGATGCGGTGCAGGAGGCGCTGATCCGGGCACTGGAAACGTGGCCGGACGAGCCACCGCGCGATGCCAAGGCGTGGCTCGTCGCGGCCGCCTGGCACAAGTTCCTCGATGCCGCCCGCGCCGAAACATCCAGGCGAGGAAGGGAGCTCGCCATGGAGGTCGAGCCTCCGGCAGGTCCGGTCGCCGCCACGGACGACACGCTGTGGCTGTATTTCCTGTGCGCACACCCCTCCCTGTCCCCCGGGTCGGCCGTCGCATTGACCTTGCGCGCCGTCGGCGGCCTGACGACCCGGCAGATAGCCACGGCCTATCTCGTCCCCGAAGCGACTATGGCGCAACGGATCAGCCGCGCCAAACGGCGGATCACGGGACTGTCACTCGACCGGCCCGGCGACCTCACGACGGTGCTGCGCGTGCTCTACCTCGTCTTCAACGAAGGCTACAGCGGGGACGTCGATCTGGCGGCTGAAGCCATCCGCCTCACCCGCCAGCTCGCCGCCTCGACCGACGATCCCGAGGTCGCGGGACTGCTCGCGCTGATGCTGCTGCATCATGCTCGCCGGGCGTCTCGCACCGGCCCGGGTGGCCGCCTGGTGCCGCTCGCAGCGCAGGACCGATCCCGGTGGGATACAGGCCTTATCGCCGAGGGAGTGGCGATTTTGCAGACCGCGTTGGCCCGCGACCGGCTGGGCGAATACCAGGCCCAGGCCGCGATCGCCGCCCTGCACGCCGATGCCCCGAGCACCGCCGAGACGGACTGGGTACAGATCGTGGAGTGGTACGACGAACTGCTACTCCTCACCGACAGCCCGGTAGTGCGCCTGAACCGCGCAGTGGCAGTCGGCGAGGCCGACGGCCCCCGAGCCGGCCTGGCCGCGCTGGCCGAACTGGACCCAGAACTCCCCCGCCACACCGCAGTCCGCGCCTACCTCCACGAACGCGCCGGCAACCTCGAGCAGGCCGCCACCCTGTACGCCGAGGCATCTCACGCAGCCACCACCGTGCCCGAGCGCGACCACCTCACCCGCGAGGCAGCCCGGGTGCGGCAGCTGCTGCGCTCCTGAGCCCGGTTGCCGCACAACCACACTCGACCTCCCGGGTGGCAGCATCGCGCGGACGCGAGTAGCCAGTACGGTTTGGCCGGCGCATGGAACCGACTGCGGCCGAGAACGTCCGCTACTGCCGATTATGTGATGTAGCAGGTGTCAGGATTGCTCCCTGAAGACTGCGCGACGTCACCGCTCGAATCTGCTGGTCATGCGGCCACGCAATGCCAGTCGGGCACGACGAACACACGGGAATACGCAATGACGACGAATGAACTCCTTGTACAGCAATTGATTTCAGCAATCACTGCTATACCGGGAGTTCACTCGAATCTCGAGCGTCATGCACCCAACACCGGAGTTCTCAAACGCTCACTCAGATGCACCAGACGACACTGCCAAGGGGGATACACCACGTAGCTGATCCGAACGATCCGTCGACCGGAGTGGCGGAGGGCGACGGGGGCGCCGTGGCAGTCGAATCGGCAGTGGCCGCGGGCGCGGCGAGGACGAGCAGGGGCGCGGCAATAAGAGTCGCGGCAAGGGTTTTGATGATCTTGCTAGACATTTTGCTTCCTTACAACGAGCTTTATGACGTCCGGGTACTAGGCGGCGCTGCCGAGCTACCGGACTGGGTCTGCGAGTGCGTCACATGCCGAATCGACTTTGCGACACCCGATTCGCTCCTTGGTGAAGTTCATGATGCGTCCCGACAGGAACGCGCATTCCGACCGGCCGACAGCTGCAGCATCGACCAGACCGGACAAGACGTCATTTGGTACCGAGAAAGGCGTCAGTAGCAGCTTACCGCTGGCTACCAGAACACTGAAGCCGGTCACCGCCTTGCGATGGGTGCGTCTACTTGTGGTCGATGCGGCCGATCGGATCGGTGGTCTGCGCGAGATCGGTCTGCACCTGCTTCCATGCCATGTCATCGATTCCGAGGGCGCTACAAAAGTAGGCCCACGAAGCCTTCCGGATCAGCGCGACGCGGTCGGGGCTTTCGTCGGTGGTGTCCTTGGCGTTGTAGCCATGGATTCCGCCCAGTGAATGATCGCCTCCGAAGATGGTGAGCAAGCTTTGGGCTCCAGGGCTGCAGGCGTAGACGTCGGTGAACCAGTCGGGGCCGCGGGTCGAGAGATGGGATTGATCGTGATCGCCCGCGACCACGAGGGTCGGTGTGGTCAGGTTGTCGAAGTTTGGGTTCATGAAGGAGAAGTTCTCGGCGGCGAACGGGGTCAGGGTGTCGCCGCCGAGGCCGGTAGTAGCAAGCAGGACACCGGCTTTCACCCTGGCATCGGTCAGATCGGGTCCAGGCTGCCCGTCCGCGCCGAGGACGCGTGCGCCGAGCAGCATGCCGACGGTCTGTCCGCCCCAGGAATGTCCTGCAACGGCAATACGATCGCGGTCGATGCGTTCGTCGAGCCCTGGAATCGCGGCAACGATCCGGTCGAGCTGGTCGAGTACCTGCGTGACGTCGCGGACTCGGACGCGCCAGATGTCCGGGTAGCGGGTATCAGCCGGAGTGAGGCCGAGGGTCCGTGAATCGAGGAACGTGGGCTGCACGACGACGAAACCGTTGCCGGCCCAGAAGTCGACCAGCGGGTCGTAGGAGGACATCGACTCGCCGTAGCCGTGGGCGAGCACGACGATGGGCAGACCGGTGCCGACGGTGGGTGCGGATACGCGCACCTGCAGGTCGTCGCCGCGTTCGGGCGCGGGCAGGACGACCGGTTTGACGCTGATGATCGGGGTGCTCAGGGCGGGCACAGCGCTCGGGGCGGCAGTGTCTGGTCCGGGCATGGGGTTTCCCTTCGATAGCGATGGGCGCTGCGCCGTGGCGGGGTCGAGAATCCGCGCGAACCGCGGATATACTCAAGCGGAGCACTGTTCCGAATATACGGAGCAGTGTTCCGATTGGCAACCGTTGCCGTGAAGAAGGGAAGTCACGTGGGCGCACGCGATGAGCGGATGCCGGCCGCCGCCAGTTCGGCCAAACGCGCCGACGCGCGACGGAACGAGCGGGCCCTGCTCGATGCCGCGGCATCGGTGTTCGTCACCCATGGCGTGGACGCACCGGTACGCCAGATCGCCGCCGCGGCGGGCGTCGGCATGGGCACGATCTATCGGCACTTCCCCACGCGAGCGGACCTCGTCGCGGCCGTCTACCGGCATCAGATCGACGCCTGCGCCGAGGCCGGGCCCGCCCTGCTCGAGGCAGAGTCCTCACCGTTCGCCGCACTGCGTCGATGGGTGGATCTGTTCGTGGACTTCCTGGTGACCAAGCATGGACTCGCCGCCGCGATGCGCAGCGACCCCGACAGCTTCACCGCCCTGCACACACTGTTTCTCGACCGACTCGTGCCGGTGTTCGACAGTCTCCTCACCGCCGGCCGCAACGCCGGCGAGATCACCGCCGACGTCTCCGCCTATCAACTGCTGCGCGCGATCGGCGACATCTGCGCGGGCGCAGAGATGGTCGACCCGAACTACGAGGTGCATCTCACCATCGGCCTGCTGCTCGACGGGTGCCGGCGGTAACGACCGCGAAATTCGAAGGTGCACAGCCACATCCGGCCACGCATCGCCACTGCCACCGCGCCGGGCCGCAACCACCCGATACGCGCCGAACCCTTGCGCCCCCAAGCAAGTCTGGGCTACCGGGTATCAAGCACCATCGTCATAGGAACACGGATCTCACCGCCAGGCTCGAAATGCAGGACAACCATGTCCTGATTCCAGTCGATGCGCGGCTCGGTGCTCCAAGCGAGCGGTATCGTCACGACGTGACCGCGCGGTACCCCGCCGTCGACCAACCGTCCGAGCCAGACTTCGTAGCGGTCGAGATCCATCGGGCTATGTACTCGTTTCACCGCGGCGGCGTAGCTGTCGGCCGACGATGCCGGATACGTTTGAACCGTATCGGTGCGATGCATGAACAACCCGGCTGCCGCGACCGTCGTAATAGCCACCCCGCCAACCAAACCGACGATCAGCCCGAGGAACGGTCGCCTTGCCGACCTTCGTGCATTCACCCCATCCCGGGACGGCGTCGGTTTCGTCATGGGCTCATCATGCCGTGGCAGGCATCTTCTTGCCGCGGGATCGTTGCAGCTGTGGGTTCATGCTGATCAGCAGCGACGTCGAGAACTCACGATGACATCCCGACGCCAAAATCTGCCTTGCCGCATACCGAACCGGCCAACGCGGACCGGTCGGCGGCGAGACCGACTGCGGCGCAGGAACATCCACTTCTGTCGATGTGCGCGCTCGGTACACATCAGATCGCCGAGCGCGCCGTCATGGAGTCACCGGCTAACTGAGGCGAACGTCTATGGTGGCCAGACCGAAGATCTTGCGCCCAGCGGACTTCGCGGTGAGAACGACTGTGGCGGTTCTGGTTTCTGGGTCGATCGATTTGATCCGGCCGCTGAACTCCACGTCCCCGGCCGAGACGGCTCCGACGACGGTGTAGTTCGACAGCCGGGCTCCGTACCGGATGATGGCACCGGGGTCGCCGAGCCAGTCGGTGACAAACCCTGCCCCGAGGCCCATGGTCAGCATGCCGTGCGCGATCACATCGGGAAGGCCGGCCAATGAAGCGACTTCCTCGTTCCAGTGGATCGGATTCACATCACCGGCAACTCCCGCGTAGTTCACCAGGTCGCCCCGCGTCAGTCGGACGGCCCGGGCCGGTAGCTCGTCACCGACGGCGATGTCCTCGAAACGGATTGCTGTGTGCGGCAAACGTGTTCGCGAGACGTGCGATTGCCGGGGGGCGGCCTGTGCAGGCTGATCGGCTACTGGGTGTCCGGCGGGTGGCGCCGGGGCTGCGGGCGACGGCGCGGGTTCCAATCCGCTCATGATCACGCCCTCGATGGCATCACCGATGTCGGCATCGACGTCATCGCTGGTGATACCGACGACCGTGGTGTGCATGATCTGCACGATCTGGTCGGACTGGTCGGTGAATGTATTGGTAATGGTGAGCAGGTCCTTGCCTGCGACACGGCGAACCGAGGACAGTTCGACATCGCTGATCAATCGGTCACCGGCCAGGACAGGCTTGTACATCTCGAAGACCTGGTCGGTGTGCACGAACATGTCGTAGCCGGCCAGGACGTTCTCGAGCAGAGCACGATTGGCCCGCATCGCCACGATCGAAGCGAACGTCGCCGGCGCGACCAGCCCGGCAAACCCGAGCTCGTTCGCAGCCGACTCGCTCCAGTGTGCCGGATGGGAGTCCTGGACAGCTCGCGCGTATTCGCGGATCTTCTCCCGACCAACTTCGTAGTAGTCATCGACGCGATAGCGATAGCCGATCAGCCCGGCCACATCGAATGCTGCTTCCATCAAGCCTCCCCTTCATCGTTCGACCAACCTCAGACCCGGATCCGCAGAGCCGAATTCATGAGCGGGCACCACTCTTCCATAGGACAGCAAGCTTGCTGAGGAGAACAAACGGCCTTGCCGACGAGTCGGCCGATGCCTCAGCACAGGGCCCGAAGCGCATCCACTCATGGCGCATCCCGCGCGGTTCGAATCGGCCAGAGCGGGGCGCGGCCGACAGCGAGAACGACTGCGGCCCAGAACATCCTCTTCTGCTTTGCGGGCGACCTTCGACGTGTTTCGCATGTTATTTGGTGGCACCGCAGTGGAATTGTCAGCGTTCGGAGACGGCTTCCTCGTAGGCGCGGAGCGTCGCTATCACGAGGGCGCGCTGCTCGGCCGTCAGCGGGCCCAGGGCTGCACGCCAGCCGCGGTCCGCGCCACCGAGCCAAGCCGCGACCGCCGTTCGATGGGAATCGGCGATGGCGACAAGGGTTCGTCTGCGGTCATTGTCGTCGGTCCGTCGATCCACGACACCCTGGCGGCTGAGGTCCGCGACCATCAGACTCACGGTCGTGGGCGCCACCTCCAGCCGCTGCGCCAGCTCGTTCACCGTCAGCGGCCCGTCGAACAGCACATAGGTCAGCATCGACAGATGGCGAGGCGCCAGATCGAATGATCGCAAGGCCGCCGGGACCGGCAGGCGTTTCGCGCGCCCGATCAGCCGTGGCATGAGCAGCACCATGGCGCGAACGCTGTCGTCCAAGGACAGACCAGGCTCCGTTGACATACCTTTCTCTCCAAAATACCTTTGCATACAAAGCAATCTTGTCGAACCGGACCTTCATCGTCCCATGCGAACACGCCGGTCCCACCCTCCACAGAGGAGAACCAATGCCCGAACCGATTGCCCGGCCCAGGGCGCTGACCATCGGGCTGCACCCCCGGGCCATGGACTACAGCCGCTTCCCCGATCTGGACGAGGCACAGCTGACCGCCAGGGTCGACGCCGCGAATGACGCCCTGCGGGACACCGAATTCGATGTCACCCCATACCTGGTCGGCGCATCACCCGAGGAGGCCGAAACCGAAATACGAACCCTGCTCGCCCACCAGCGGTTCGACCTCGTCATGATCGGCGGTGCGATACGGGCCCTCCCCGACCGCACCCCGCTGTTCGAGCGCATCATCAACGTCCTGGCCGAGGCAGCCCCGGGAATTCGATTCTGCTTCAACACTTCTCCCGAGACCACCCTCGACGCCCTCCGCCGAGCATCCGCAGCCATCTGAACCCCGACACACACCATCGCACCGGCAACGCGGCCACCAGAAAGATCAACTGGCCGTGGCCATCCGAGGCCGGCCGAACGCACCATCATCTATGCCGAGTTCGGTGTATCGAGCGACCCGGTAATGCTGATGGACAGTGCTGCGAACTGACCGGTGAACGCATACGCGGAGGAGGGGTGTGGCTAGCGGGACCGCAACACTGAGGCAGCACCTGTACAGCGGGCGATGGCAAATCGTATCGGCGATCGTTGTGATCCTGTTGGTGACCGGGTTCATGTTCGCCCTGTCAAAGTGGGATCCGGACAAGAGCGAAGATGGGCCCGTCGTGCCACTGCCAGCGATTACCTCGCCGTTGCTGCCGTCGCCATCCAGCGAGCCGACTTCGCTAGCGGCTCGAGATTGAATGTCTGCTCGTGCTGCTACCCGCACGATTCGGAGCGGTCAGCGCGGGACTGCGGAAGATCAACCGGCAGCGCGCTGTAAGGGCCTGCGACGATGGTGAGTGTCGTTACGATCGCGGCATGGAGAGTCACATTGTCGATCGAACGTCTGGTGAGACCGTTCGGCGTTCGGTGGTCTTGGGTGGGGGCGGCGTCTCCGGGACGGCGTGGATCGCGGGTTTGGCCGCTGAATTGCGCCGCCGTGGAATCGATTTGGGTTCGGCCGACTCGATTGTCGGCACGTCCGCAGGCGCGGTCGTCGGGGCCGCGCTGGTAGCGGGGCGGGATCTGGACTCGTTTGCCGACGATCCGCGTTCCCCCGGCAGCACGGAACCACCGTCGGTGGTGAAGCGCGAGTTGGTTGCCGCGGTTTTCTCGGTGTTGTTCGACCGGACGTTGGATCGTGATACGGCGCGGCGCAAGGTGGGTCGAATGGCGATGGCCGAGGAGCCGGCCCAACCGGCGCATATCGCACCGATGGAGTGGCTGGTCGGCGGCAACGACTGGCCGGATCGCAGGCTGCGGATCGTCGTCGTGGACGCGGCCAGTGGCGAGCGCCAGGTCTGGGACAGCGGCAGCGGTGTGCCCCTGGCGACCGCTGTCGCCGCGAGCCATTCCTTTCCGGGACTCCGCCCGCCTGTTGTTGTCGGAGACCGCTACTACATTGATGGCGGGGTTTGGTCGCCCACCAACGCGGACCTCGCCGCGGACTCGGACCTCGTTCTGGTCGTTGAGCCGTTGGCGCACATGTTCCCGCCCGAACAGGTCCGGGCCGAACTCGCGACGGCGGCGGCCGATGCTGTCGTGCGGTTCCGCCCCGACGCGGCCACGATCGACGTGTTCAACGCGTTCGCGACCGACCCGGACGTGCTCGCGAGCTGGCCGGTAGCGTTCCAAGCGGGCATTCGCCAGGCAGACGGCCTGGCACAGCGGTTGATCGACGCGGGCTGGTTGTCGCTGAAGCGGTGATACGCACCCAGGCTAAACCCGCAGCCCGTCGGACAGCAGAGTGAGCAACCGGCGCCAGTCGCCACTGCCGGAGCGAATGGTGGCGGACAGTGCGCCGACGACCATGTAGACATCGGCGACGGTCAAGTCCGGGCGCACCGTTCCAGCGGCCCGGTCGGATTCGATGAGCGCGCCGAGGATCTCGGCGAGCTGTTCCAGAGCAGCGCCGCGCGGTTCACTACCGCGCGATTGACGGGAGGCTTCGATGGCGGCGGACAATCCACTGTCGGCCGCCAGGGTTTCGCCGACATGGGTCAGATAATCCAGCACTGCCCGGCCGGGCTCGGCGTGGTTCAGACATTCGGTGCGCGCGTATTCCTCGATCTCGGCGAAGCGTTGCGCGGCCGCGGCTTCGATCAGGTCGGCCTGGGCCGGGAAGTGCCGGTACACGGTGCCGATCCCGACACCCGCGGCCCGCGCCACTTCCGGCAGTTGGACCTGGCTTCCCCGCTCCGCGAACAGGTTTCGCGCGGCTTCCAGGATGCGGTCACGATTGCGGGAGGCGTCCGCACGCGGCTTGCGCGCCGGCGACGATGGGCTTGACACTCGGGTCCCCTTCCGACCTACACTCGAAACGGATCCGGATTCCGGTTCCGTTTCTCTTGAGTCGAAGGGTACCACCATGTCCCACAATCGATTTCTGCTGCTCGACGCCGGCGCGGCCCGCCCCGGCCGCCTGCCCCTGCCGCCCGCGTTCGCCGTGAAAGCCACCACCGCCGATACCGAAGGCCGCTTCTCGCTCCTGGAAGTCACCCTCGCCCGCGATATCCCCCGCCACACCCATCACGTGGCCGACGAATGCATCTACGTGCTCGACGGCACACTCGAGGTGGAATTCGACGACCGCGTCCAGCACGCCACCGCCGGGATGTTCGTCCTACTCCCCCACGGCATTCCGCACGCCCTGCGCCGCGCCTCCACACCCCCGCCTCGCCTCATCCAGATCTCGTCACCGGGCGGCTGGGAGTGCTATCTGGAGGATCTGATCGAGGCGGGGCCGGCCGTGCTCACCGCGGGTGCCCTCGACCCGACCAAGATCAACCCGATCGCCGCCAGGCACCAAATCCGGTACGAGGAACCCACGGTGGCGTAGTACTGCAACGGCACTCGTCGGTCAGGTGAGTGGGTAGCCCGTCGCCGGTAGTTGGACAGGCGAGTGGTGTTGGCGGCGTCGCCGCCACCTCGACCAGGACCAGAATGGGCTCGAGAAGACCTTTGCCGGAGAAGCGAACACCGTTTTCCGAAGCAGAGGTCGAGGAGGTGGGGCGGCGGTGGCGATACGGGCAGGCGATCAAGGTGCTCGCCCGGGAGATGCGCCGGCATCCATCGACGGTGCGGGACTTGCTCAAACGCTGTGGTGAAGTCCCTCCCGCGGCGCCGCAGAACGTCCACTACTGCCGCTACCCGAGCGCTCAGGCCGGGCACCCCGCGGTCGGCGTTCACGCTGAGCCGCGCGGGATCATCAATCGGTGCAGTCCTACGAGTGTGCGTTCTGCGGCGATCCGGTCCACGACACGAGCGCTGGGTTTCGTGTTCTAACGGTGTCCGCTCCCGAGGTACAAAGTTTCCAAGAGCTTTTCACACACCGGCGCTGTTTGGTCGCCGCGCTGCGTCCCTCGTTCACGCTCAGCGAAGTCCTCGAACCCACAGCGGTAGAACGGACATGCTGACATGCCGCGTGGCGCGCTGACCGAACCGGCCAGCACGGCTGCGTGGAAGATCAACGGGCAGGAGCCATCTGAGCCCGCCGGCCGAACGTCGTCAACGCACGGTATAGGCGATGGGCGGGCGCGTTGAACCTTCGTCCACGCTTCAATGCAGGACAGGTAAACTGCGCAGTTAGGCTGTATATCTCACTACGGGGGGATCGATGAAGACCGTGCACTTGCGGGTCGATGGGCGGCGACGGTCGTTCGCGCTTCGACTACCCGCCGCGCCGCGTGCGGACTTGCCGCTGGTGCTGGTTCTGCACGGCAACCGTTCATCTGCACTCGGACCGCTCCAGCGCTTCGCCGATTCGATATCGCAGCGCACCAACGGTTTTGGCGCGTGCGCCGATCGGCATGGCATCGCGGTGGCCTATCCGGAGGCTTTCGGCGGCGCCTGGGCGGACGGCCGCGGTGTCACCACCGGTGACCGACATGCGGTGGACGACGTCGCCTTCCTGCGGACAGTCGCCAAGTGGTGCGCCGATCAGCACGGCACCAGACATGACGGATTGCTGTTGGCAGGCATCTCGAATGGCGCGTTCATGGCGCACCGGATGGCGCTGGAGGCCTCCGAATCGGTTGCGGTGTTTGCCGCGATCGCGGGCGGGTTACCCGCCGAGTTGGCCGACCTGCAGCCGACCCACGCAGTCTCGGCGCTGCTGATCAACGGAACCGCCGATCGGGTTGTCCCGATCGAGGGCGGACACTCGCGACGCCGCGGCCCGAATGGCGAACTCCGCGGACGGACCCTCTCACTTGCCGAAACTGCTCGGCACTGGGCCGAAATCGATCGCTGCACCGCCGACGAGACGGTCGAAGAACGACCGGCAGGTTCCGACCCCAACCATCTGGCGGTAACCCGGCGCGCCGTCGGCGGTGGCGTCGGCGGGACTCGCGTGGAGGCATGGACCATTCACGGCATGGGCCACACCTGGCCCGGCGCGCCCGCCCCCCGCATCCTCGAGCCATTGCTGGGCAAGACCCCACAAAACGTCGATGCAGCTGAAGAACTGTGCCAGTTCGCCCTTCCCCTACTCATCCCGGCCGACGGCCGCCGACTCTGAACACCAGCAGTCAGTCCGTTCGAGGCGTCTCATCGCTCCGCCCCCGCAGTCGGCGTATCGACAATCGTGAGACTCGCGGCAAACGTAAATGCACGCTAATGCCGCATGGCGCGCTGTTCAAACTGGCGACGCTACCGTCGGGCGAGTCCTGACAGCGGACAACTATTGTGCGCGAACGAACAGAGCGCGATGGAGGTAGCGACGGCGGTGAAGCACGTATCCGGCGGCGAAGAGTTCCCGCAATCGGTTGAGGACGTCGAGGGCGTTGTTTGGCCGATACCCCCTTCGGAGGCAACCAGCTTGGTTCGGACAGCCCACAGGCTGCGACAGGTTCCGATCGGAGAACTGAGTACCGAGGACCTGCGAATCATGTTGTCGCAGAACGTCGGAACCGCAGCAATCCTGCCCCGGGCACTTGACCGGCTGGAGGCGAATCCGCTCGCTGCTGGTGACTTTTATCCGGGAGATCTGTTGCGTGCCGCGCTCCGGCTTCGTCAGGACCAATGGTTAGGCCCGGCAGGGCTCTTGGACAAGGCGCGGGGCATTGCCCGGCGAGCGGATGCGATGATCGCGGAGCTGGACGGCACGCAAGCTCCAGAGCTGCGCCGCTTGATCCTCGAGTTCCTGTCAGACCGATCCGGGTTCGATCCAGGTCGAACGCACTGAACTGCGGCTGACCGCGCTGACCGAACCGGCCAGTGAGAGGCAGGCGAAGGTCAACTGGCCCTGCTGATCCGTCGCTGGCGGAACGCATCATTTTGCAGTGTGAGTACGGCCTGAACCGTACGCCGAGGTGGAGTCGGAGGCTGAGCAAGATCGGTCAAGCGGGTTTCGGGGCCGCGTTGGCAGACTCGTCGTGTGGCCAAGACCGGACGAGATCGACTACGCGAACTGCTCGACGCGGTGCTGGACGAGAACAACACCACGCTCGGTGCGATGGCGGCTGATGCCTTCGTTTCGCCGTTCCATTTCACCCGGCAGTTCTCGCGCGGTACCGGCGAGCCGCCGGTGGCGCTGAAGCGGCGGGTGCTGCTGGAGCGGGCGGCGTGGGAGCTGTCAACGGGTAAGTCGGTGACCGACGTCGCGTTCGCGGCCGGGTACGACTCGGTGGAGGGTTTCAGCCGCGCGTTCAGCGCCGCCTTCGGGCATCCGCCGAGCCTGACTCCCGCGGACGAGCGCCGACGGTGGTTGCCCACGAGCAATGGCATCCACTTTCACCCGCCCATGTCGCTGTGGGTGACGAGTGCGCCGAAAGAACAGGCCGTGCTGGATCCCACGACCCTGCTGATCCATCACGATATCGACGACACCCGCGAACTCCTCGGTATGGCAGCGCAACTCGACGAATCGCAGTACCGGCGGGTGCGATTTCCGGGCCTGCTGGTGGAGTCGTTCCGGGGGCCCGAGGAATCCATTGCCACCGTGCTCGCCCATCTCATCGAGTCGAAGGAGCTGTGGCTGGCCGCGATCGACGGCGAGGACATCCCGACGGCCGCCAACGACGCTCTCCCGGAATTGGTGAAACGCCATGAGCGCGTTGCGGTTCGGTGGCTCGATACCATCCGCGATCTCACCCGCCGTGGCGGGTGGGACGACACCCTGATCGATGCGCTGTGCGAGCCGCCGCAGAGCTTCGTCATCGGCAGCGTGATCGTCCACATCCTCAGCTACTCCACCCACCGCAGGTATCTCGTACGGCATTGGCTGCGAACCGAGTTATCCATCGCCGGAACCGAAATCGGAGACGGCGATCCCATCGAATGGCTACACCAGAGAGGATGACGTGACCTTCAAGACCGTCTACCACACCGCTACCAGCCTGGACGGCTTCCTGGCGACCCCCGACCACAACCTGGATTGGCTGCTGTCTCGGCAGGTCGACTGGGACGGCCCGCTGGGACTGAACCGGTTCGCGGCTGGTGCGGGCGCGATCGCCATGGGCTCGAGCACCTATCAATGGATCAATGAGAATTCGACCGAGCCCTGGCCTTACAACATGCCGACCTGGGTGTTCACCCATCGCGAGTTCCCGGCCTTCGACGACGGCCGCGACGTCCGATTGACCTCGAAGCCGGTGGAGGTCGTACACAAGGAGATGGCCGCGGCCGCCGACGGCAAAGACCTCTGGCTGATGGGCGGCGGCGAGCGCGGACCC
>NZ_JBHZCS010000018.1:0-27676 GCF_042755705.1 Nocardia sp. NPDC059154 | reverse complement strand
ATCATCGTCTCCATCGCCCCCGTCACGCTGGGCGCGGGCGCACCCCTGCTCCCCCGCCGTCTCGAACTGAAGACCACGGAAGTCGCCCATAACGGCGAATTCGCCTGCGTGCGTTACTCGGTCGTGCGCTGACGCCCCACCATCCCATTCATCGCGGTAAGGGCTTCGGAATATGGCATACAAATTGTCGCGCAACGTGATTCGTGGCGCGTTTGGCGTGGTCGCGATGAGCGCGGCCGTCATCGGCGGCGCCGACTCTGCTTCAGCGGCCGCGGTGAGCGTCGAGCCGACAGCGGTTCCGGGTGCGGCGTTCCCGATCGGGTCGGGAAATACCGGGTCCAGCGGAACCGGGTCCGCCGGTGACGGATCGATCATCTGCTGGCTGCTCCACCCAGCCCCACCTGCCAGATCTGACAGTGCTCAAAACACCATGCCGGCTTCGAGGATCCAGGAGATAAATGCGAGCATCAGAAATACAGTGGCGGTGGGGGTATCGAGTGTCGCCCTCGTGCTGGCGGCCATGATGAGCGCGGCGGCGAGCGCGGACCCGGCCCCCGCTCCGACCATGGGCAGCTCGAACATCCAGTGCTTCATCCAGGTTCTGCTCAACGGCGAGATGCCGGGGATCTACTGATATCGCCCCGCGGTCGGGCAACCGTCTCCAGAACCACCTGAGGCCCATGGCCAGCTGGCTCTAGCGAACTCGAGTGCGCGCTCATGCCGAATGCGGGGCATTCCGGTCTGGTGTCTTGACTCTGGGCGTACGCGCGCGACCATCGTCGTATGGGCGTGTTGCGACGCTCGAATCGAGGTGGAGACATGTCACAACCGAACGTCGACCGCGAGGGTCTTGCTGCCGACCTGGAGCGAGTGAGAATCGACTTTCACCACCTGCTCGATACCACCGGCGCCGAAGAGTGGACAGCCCCGACGAGTGGCACCCGTTGGACCAACGAAGAGCTGTTGTTCCACATGGTCTTCGGATACATGATCGTTCAGAAGCTCCTGATCCTCGTGCGTGTATTCGGCCGCCTGCCCGCTGGTGCCAGCCGCGCGAACGCACGATTCCTGAACGCGGTGACCGGCCCGTTCGACGTGATCAACTTCTATGGCTCGCGCCTGGCGACGCGTGTGTACAACCGGCGCAGGATGGGCGCGAAGATGGATCGGGTCATCGCTTCGTTGCAGCGTTCCCTACGGCGGGAGAATGCAGCGAAGTTCACGCGCGAGATGCACTATCCGAGTCTTTGGGATCCGTACTTCCAGGGGTCCATGTCCCTTGCGGAGCTCTATCAGTATCCGGGGCAGCACTATGACCATCATCGGAAACAGTTGACAGTCACTGGTGTTCGCGAACCGTAGTCCTGCTCGCTGAACGCACTCTCTTGCCGCATACCGCGCTGACCAAACCGGCCAGCACGGGGCATCGGAAGATCAACGGGCAGAGTGCCATACGGCCGCAGGCGGTGCGCGCTCATGCCGAGTTCGGTGCGTTGTGTCCGGGCGGGACTGGTACCGGCGAGCTCTCACATATCCACGGTCACCGTCGGCATGGTGAACTCGCGGAATGGAGAAACCCATGGACCTCGATGCTCACTTCGCCGGGCGAGCACGAGAGATCGAGCCGAAGCCGATGGACCCGAACAGCCTTACCGAACGTGAATACCTCCGACAGTTCGCGGCGCGCCCAGGCATGTTCATCGGCTTCACAAGTGTTCGTGGCGTGACGTGCTTCCTCGACGGTTACGACTACGCCGCGCGTCGGTCAGGTGGTCCAGGATTGGATGGCTTTCGCGACTGGCTTCTCGCCAATCACCTTCGTCGCCAAAGCAGCTTCGCTTGGCCTGGTTTGATCAAGCAGATCGCGCTGCCCGAGTGGGACTTCGTCACAGATCTCGGTCCCGAGCAGGAAATCCGCATCCTCGAAGTGCTGTTCGACCTCCTCGATCGTTTCCTTGCAGAACGTAAAGCCGTCAGCTGAACGTCCGGTCATGCCGCATACCGCGCTGACCGAACCGGCCAACGCGGCACCTCGAAAGATCAACGGGCGGGGGTCATCTCGGGCGAGCGACAGACCGCCGACAGCGCGCGATCATGCCGAGTTGCGCGCACCCCGTTGGGGCCATCCCTCAAGACACGAGTTCGCGTCCGTTCAGGCAAGCGGATCACTACAGAGACGAATAGTTCCGGAACGCATCCACAACGAGCACGACTCCGAAAACCAAGAAGAGAACGCGAACCGACATCGGACCGAAACGGCTCAGTGCCCGGACAAAGACGCGATAGAACCGTTGTGCGCGAGGCGAGCGGCGTGTCGCGGTGAACAGCACCAGGATCGGCGGCAACAGCGCGATCAGGCAGTACGCGACCACGATCAACGGCCACAGTGCTGGCCGTGGTTCTCGCACCGTGAGCATTGCCAGCGCCGCCAGGTACGGGACCGCGGTCGGTGCCTGGCCGAGGCCGATGCCCGCTCCGATCAAGCCGAGCATCCACGGTCGCCGGCGGGCCTCGACCGCTCAGGGCGGTATTGCTCCTGTGTTCACCGGCAACCGAACGCCCCCGAGGATCAGCAGAACTACACCGACGACGAGTTCTCCCCAATAGCGAACGGTCGGCGTGATGTCGAAGTGGACGAGGTCTGTCAAGAAGCTCAGCCCGAGTACGGTGCAGATACCGAAAGCGGTTGTAACAGCGAAGATTCCCGTGATGAAGCTCAACGCTCCCGGGACAGGCGAGCGACGACCTAGTCGGCTGTCGACGACTACCGCAGCGGTGATCCCTATGTTCAGGACGTGGAGGGAATCGAGGAAAGCGAACCCTGCAAGTGCCACTAATAAGGTCAGCATGACGCTACCGACCATACGGTAGGCACCAGCCGATGCCGCAACTTGAACGTCCGGAAACAATCGTCAACAACCACCGATCGCCTGTCCGGCTCATGCGTGGTAATCCAAACGCGCCGACGCCGAAGTGCGGTTCACGCACGCAGGACCGCTGCTGACACGCAAGCTGAATCTGGACTTGATCGCCGAGCATTACGACGACCTGCTCAGGTTGGCTGGGTCGATGAAGTTCGGGCACGCCATCGCGTCCCTGCTGGTCGGCAAGCTGTCGGCCTCGGGTCGGCAGAATGCTCTGGCCGCGGCGCTCAAGGAATACGGCGCGATGCGCCGCACCATCTACGCCTGCCGGTATCTGACCGATCCCGACTGCCGGCGCAAGATCTCGCGCCAGCTCAACAAGGGCGAATCCATCCACGCCCTCAAACGCGACCTCATCTACGCCCATGAAGGCGCTTTCCGTGCCCGTCACTTGGAAGCCCAGACCGAGCAGGTCTTGTGCCTGACCCTGGCCACGAACGCGGTAATCGCCTGGACCACCGAGTATTACGGGCTCGCGGTCGAGCAGATGCGCCGGGCCGGGCGGTGAGTCGACGACGAGGTCCTTCCCACGTCTCACCCGCTCACAGCGAGAACATCAACTTCTTCGGCGCGATCGAGGTCGACATCGACGCCGAACTCGCCCAGCTCGGCCCCACCGGTTACCGCCAGCTGCGAGTACGCGACACCCTGTTCTAACCCCAGCGGGCCCCGACCGATGCGAAGGCGAACCAGCGCCGTTACGCTGCGTCGGCGCGTAGCGCCTTCAGGACCGAGGAGCTATCACCGGGCCGGTACCTCCACGGCAACGCATTACGGTCAACGCGATGAACAGCACCGACACGAAGACGACAGCGGAGGCAGCCTCGACAATCTGAAAGACCGCGAACTCGACACCGCGCGGCATCTCCAAAACTCCTACTAACACAGAGAATGCCACCGCCGGCCCTCGGAACGCCGGCTTCGTCGCCCACGCGGCCAGCGGCACGATCGCCCACAGCAGATACCACGGTTGCACCACAGAGGACAGCAGCACGATTGCACCCACCGACGATCCGAGCGCGCCGATCGGGTGCAGGCGCCCAGTCCACGTAGCAACCAGCATGCGCAGGCTCAGGAACGCGGCTGCCGCCATCGCGAGCGGGCGCGTGAGGCTCAGCAACGCGGTGGTGTGATCACCCAAACCCAGGAGTACACCGCCGAACCCGGTGATGATGCCCAGAGCCGTCGGAAGCGACAGCCTGCGAATCGGCTACGGGCAGGTCTCCACCCGTGATCAGCATCCCGAAGCCCAGCACCACGCCCAGAGCCGACTCTATGGAAGCCGCTCCCGGCGTCCAGGCGCTCGCGGCGCATGAAGAAGCCACTATGACGCGCATGCGAAGCGCAGGGACATATTGAAGTATGGGCTTTTCAATTTGTACGCGCGGGGCCTCACTACGCGGTTACCGTCGGAGCGGCACTCAGGTGCCGGCAACGACTACTCCAACGGGAAAGTACAGATGAGGCAAATGAGTTGGGCCGCCGTCACGGTGGCCATGCTGGCGATACCGGTCGTCGCGGCGGCATCGGCGTCAGCCACGGTCGACAATGTGAATCTGACACAGGTCGACACCGGCATCGGCGGATGTGAAGGGGCAGGCAATACCTGCACGATATTGGTGACCACCAGCGGCGCGGACGCCCTGGCACCGGTCACGGTCACCTTGGACGGGCAGAACGTCGGCACCTTCACCCCGCAAGCCGGATCCACGGCCGGCACCGGGATCATCCAGTACGTCTATCGCTCGAAGCTTCCCGAAGGCGTCTATAGCCTCACCGCCACGCAGGGCTCGTCGACCAAGTCCATGACGGTGCAGAACTGCGGCAGCCAGCCGACCGGCAGCTCCAGCGCCTCGGCCCAGTGCACCGGAAACGATATTCTCGGCGCTCTGATGGTGCCGCTGATCATCCTCACCGGCTCCGGGCACACGCAACTCTGACCGACCAGTTGGGACAGTGGGTCGGTGGACGGTACGGGTGCAGTGGTCGACGGCCCCCCAGGCACACAAAGTGAATCGAACGCCGTTACGCAGCAATGGTTTTTGGCCTATCGGCGAGGTCGATCTTCTTCATCGACTCCAGTGCGCACGCAAATGGCACGGAAAACGGCCGGTCATCGCAACACCTGCGATGACCGGCCGCTTCCTGTGGTTCTAGCTGGATCGAACCAGCGACCATGTGACGGAGGTCGGATCTGGCCTTTTGCTCCACTTTCGGTGCCTCTGAGTCAGGAAACTGCTTGAAACCACTCGAGAATGGAGCAACAGGCCAGTCCGCCGCCATAGGCCGGCCGCCAGGCGGCTCCCGAACGCGCCGTCATGCCGCGTGGCGAGCGGTTCGAACCGGCCAGGGCGCTCCTGTGGAAGATCAACGGCCCGAGACAACTCGGGCCGTTCCTGTGTCCGCACATGCCGATTTCCGTGCAATGGCCTCATCGTGCAAAGTCCCATGGGGGTCATTGGTTTTCTGGCGGTGGCTCGGCCTGATTGCACGTTCAGGCCCACTCAAAGCCTGGCCCGTCGCTGGACCACAACGACAGACGCTCACGCGGCACGCCGAGTGTCCGCTCCCTGCGGCTTCCCACGCTGGAAGAAGCGGCGTATCAAGGGTGGGCGGATGCCCATTGGTCTTATCGATGTGCAGGGCCCTTGATGTGTCCGAGTGGAGCGCAGGCCGGACGATCGTGGCCGACGCGCCAGCGCCGCAGGGAATTCGCCGAAGTTTGGTGGGCCGCCGGAGGACGGGTCAGAAGCCTTGGGGATTCATCGGGTATGGGCCGGGACCGTACGGCATGTAGGGCGCGGTGGGGCGGAAGTAGGCACTGGATTGCTTGATCCGCAAAAGGATTACGGTGGCAAGGCCCGCTAGCCAGGTCAGGACGTCGAGAAGGGCCGAGAACGTGATTGTCGGCGATGGGGTCGGGACAGCAACGCACTCATCTGCCGCATAGTGCGCGGCGGCGTGCCCAACATGGGACTACGGCACACCCTCTGCTCCAATACGCTTCGGCCGTGCCCAAGATCAGATTCACCAACCCGCACTCGGACAAGCCATTCTTGATTTGCGTCGAGCCATGGGCAGAGGAGTACTGGCTGCGGCCGGGGGATGCGTTCACCGTCGAGTTCGATGAAAGCGATCGCGCAGAACAGATGATCGGTGACGCAGACTTCGACGTGTCCTGGTACGACTTCGGAATCTTCGTGTGGACAGCGTCAGGCAACGACGTCGCAGTGCGCGACCAGTCAGGTACCAAGCTCGAACATGGCCACCAGCGGCCCAGCGAGGACTGAACTCCGCAACACGCCGTTCGGTATGCACGCTCATGCCGCTGGTCGCGCGGACTGAACTGGTCACGGCGACCGCTGTAGAAGGCACCACCACGCGGATCTGAACGATTCGAACGGGTCGCAGCGGGCGGTTTGGATAAGTTGTTGCCCGCGAGTCAGTTTGGAAGCTACCGTTTGCGCTGATCTCGCCTAAGGCGCGTTGGCCACCGGATGAACGCGCCCGCAGTTTGGAGAGGGTAGCTGCCCGTTCGAGCCGGGCCGAGTCCGAAGGGAGCCCGCGTATGGATGCGGGCTCCCTTGCGCCCCATTTGATCGATGCCGTCCGCCGAACGCACTCAATTGCCGCATACCGCGCTGACCGAACCGGCCAGCGCGGGGCATCGGAGATCAACGGGCAGAGCGTCGTACGACCGCCGGCAGTGCCCGCTCATGCCGATGTGCGGATGTCGAAATGCCGGGCAGTTGTTCAGCGCCATTCGGCTTTCGGGATGACCGGACCGATCGGTGGACAACCAGCCGGATTCCACATACGGTACAGAACGTGTCGTTTCGTAATAGTCACACCACGGATCCGGTACCTGAAGTGCGTGCAGGAAGGCCCCGTGATGCGGCGCGTGAGGTCGAGATCCTCGCGTGTGTGCTGGAGCTGGTGGGTGAGGTCGGTTATGACGCGTTGACGTTCGAGGCGGTCGCGCGTCGTGCTCGGGCGTCGAAGGCGACGCTGTACCGGCGCTGGGAGACCAAGCGGGACATGGTGGTTGCCGCGGTCAAGGCCGGTCCCGCAGCCGACACTTCCGCGGACCCGGTCGATACCGGTTCCCTGCGCGGAGACCTGATTGCCTTGTGCGAACGGCTCGCCACCACGATGGATGCTGCCGACCCGACGATGAGCTTGATGCTGCTGCATGCGGGTCTGGAGGATCCCGACCTGTGTCGCCACATCGAAGAAGCGAGCGGGCCGACCGGCGCCAAGTTGCCAGCCTCGGTGATATCGGCTGCCATCACCCGGGGCGAGCTACCAGCCGGTGCTCAACCATTCCCTTTCGAGGAAATCACCGGGTCAGTGCTGCTTCTACGCAGGCTGAACGGGCTTCCCGCCGGAGCCGAGTATCTGGCACATCTGGTCGACACGATTCTTGTCCCGGCTCTGCGAGCAAGCGCGAGTGCAGAACCTCCGCTACCCGCCATTTTCTCCTGACGACACGTCCAACCGATCGACGAAAGGTGCGCGCCCATGTCGGGCACGACAATCAACGACTTCGAATACCGCCATGTCCTGGGGACGGACAGCGTCCATCTGAATGTCGCCGTCGGCGGTGACGGCCACCCCATCGTCCTGTTGCACGGCTTTCCGCAGACTCACCTCATGTGGCGGCATGTTGCCCGTGAACTGGCAGACCGCCACCGGGTGATCGTGCCTGATCTGCGTGGCTACGGTGCGAGCGACAAACCCGAAGAGGCGACGCCGGACACCTATTCGAAGCGGACCATGGCGCTCGACATCGTCAGTGTCGTGCGCGAACTCGGCTACGAACAGTTCAGCCTCATCGGCCATGACCGCGGAGCACTGGTCGGGGTCCGAGCAGCGCTCGACCACCCGGACACGATCACTCACTTGGGGATTCTGGATGTGCTGCCGACCATGGATACCTGGGGCGTGCTGCACGGTGTCGATGCCGCCGTCGCTTGGCACCTATATCTGATGGCACAACCAAAGGGCTTGCCCGAGAGGATGATCGAAGCCGTCGCCGAAGACTTCTTCAGCTCGTTCCTCGACGCCTGGGACCCCAGCGGAACCACCTTCCCACCCGAGGTCCGCCGACACTACATCGACAGCTCCATGCGCGCTGTGCCATCCATCGTCGCCGACTACCGGGCCACAGCCGGAATCGACTTGGCGATGGACCGAGCCGACCGCAAGGCAGGCGCCCAGTTGGCCATGCCTGTTGCAGTGATCTCCCAGGACTGGGGGGCACGTCTCGGATTCGACGCAGCCGCTCTCTGGCGGCAATGGGCTCCGACCGCCACCTACCAGCCGATCGACGCCGGCCACTTCATGGCCGAGGAAAAGCCAACGGACGTAACCGCCTTCATCCTGGACCTAGTACAACGCACACCCGCATGAACCGACAAGCTCGGAGGAAGTTTCCAACTCGTCGAGTGGCGAACCGGCAACGTCCTGTAATCAGCGTAAGGCGTTTTGTGTCAAGCGGTTCGGTCGGTGCCTCGGTCTGTCGTCGTCCCGGCATAGCGGTAATGGGGTTGGTTCCCTGCAGCGTGTAATCGGGTTGAGTGACGACAGGTCGGGGCTGCCCAGGATTACAGGCGAGATCACGGGGTGTCTCGATGCCGCGTAGGGCTCGCCCCGACCGACCGCTCGACGGCCGCCGGTCAGGCGGCGGTCGAGATCGTGGATGGTTTCGGTCTGCCGTGAGTGGCGATCTCGGCGTCCCAGTGTTGGCCGGTGGTGACGACGGCATGCAGGTGCCGCAGGATGGCTGCCGCGATCGCGGCTTCGGCCTGGGTCGGGGTGAGTTTGTTGGTGTCTCTGCTGGTCAGATGTTGGTAGCGGGCGGCATAGACGGGGTTGGCGTGGCGGGCGGCGAACACGGCCCGCCAGGCGGCCAGCCGCAACGCGGGTCGGCCGTGGCCGGTGATTTTGGTGCGGCCGGTGAAAGCTCCGGATTGCTTCTCCCGCGGCGCCAGCCCAGCGTGTTTGACCACAGCGCGGGCGGTGGGAAACCTGGTGAGATCACCGGTTTCGGCGAGGATCGCCGCGGCACCGACCGCCGAGAGTCCGGTGATCGAGGTGACCAGCGTGGTCAACCCGAGCTCGTCGAGCACTGCGACCATGCGAGCCTCGGTGTCGGCCAGCCGCTGCCGATCGAGGGTCCAATCGGCGAGCAGTAGTTGCACGCGCTCGAGCGCACCGCGTCGATGCGCGAGAACACCGGCCGAATCCTTCAGGGCCGCGAACAGATTCCGCACTATCCGCAGACAGGGCCGCTGCCCGCCAGCGCGGACGACACCCGCGCGCACGGCTTGCTCGAGCCGCGCGAGCCCCAAACGCCGGGTCCGGGTCAGATCACCTCGGTCACGCTCACAGATCACTCGCATCGCCGCCACCCAGGAACGGGAGCGAAACGGTTGCCGCGCGGTCTCAAGCGCGGCCGGCCACACGCATTCCAGCAATGCCCGCATCTGCGGGACCTGGGCCACCATTCCGACGATCAGATGTTCGCGTCGCGCGCCCAGATGCCGCAGCCTGCCCCATGTTTCGTCGACCGGCTCGGGCACATAGCACCGCAACTGGGCGGTGAGCCGGGCGATCAGCACCGCGTCCTTCTCATCGGTCTTGTCGCTGGTGAGGTCTTCGGCACGGCGCGACCACGCGGTCATCGCCGGTTGCACACACACGAAGGCCATGCCCCGGTCAGCGGCCAACTGCCCCAGCACCCGCCACCGATGCCCGGTCGGTTCACACGCCACCGTCACACCGGCGAACCCAGCCCTGGCAGCGTGCTCGGCCGCCCAGTCCAGGCCAGCACCAAGATCCCATGCACGACACCGGAAAGTTCTGCGCGCCAGCACTTTCGAGTCATGATCAACGACCACCACCATCTGTTTGCGTTCGGCCAGATCGATCCCGACTATCGCGTTGCTCACCGGAACCAACCCCCGCAGCCTCGCCAAACGCGCGTTCCGGTTGCGATCACCCCGGGACACGCCACTACCGTTACCCATGGAACGTCCCCCTACCGCGATGGGACACCAAGCCCGACAAGCGCATCAGGAGGACGTTCCCCACGTCCAGACACCCAACGCACAGAACGTCTTTCTATGCCGCATAGCGCGCTGCGCAGTTCGGACAGCGCTGCACGGCGAAAGATCAACCGGCCGTTCGGTTCTGAGCACATACGCAGGCCACCCGGTCGGCCGGGCGACGTGTTACGCCGAGTCCGCGCCGACGCGGTCCCGTAGATGCTCAGGGGACATGAACTGCCATCCCACCGACATCCCGTGCCTAACAGCGGTCTGATTCACCAGCTCGAGTACGAAGACTTCTCCACCGCAGACGCTACGTTCGCAGTGGACAGCCTGAATGTGGACTGGAACGAGCAGGCGGCAAAGAGCGCCAAGCAGTACCTCGAGTACACCTCGTTCTCTCGGTCCGGACTGATCGATCAGCTGGTATACGACGGCTTTACGCGCGCCCAGGCCGAGTACGGGGCCAATGCCTCCTACTGACAATCTCTTTCGGCGGTAGACCCTGTTGGCGAGAAGCGAGCACTGCGGCGCGCGGCCGGTCGTAGTGCTCGCGTGGGCGCGGCGCGTGGGGTTTTCATCACCACCAAAGCGTTCACGTCGGGTGCCCGGGCTAAACCGGTCTGGCTTCAGTCAGCGGGAGTGAGCGATAATGCCGCATACCGCGCTGGACCGAACCGGCCAGCGCGAGGCGCCAGCGGCCGGAACCTGATGCGGTGCAGAACGTCCGCTACTGCCGAGGACCGTGCTGGAACTAGATCAAGGCTGGGTGCAGGCATGTTCGCGATTGAACGAGCCGACGCTTCCGGTGCCGGTGGGGAGGTTGCGGGTGGCGTCTGCGTATGCCTCCCCCGGGGTCGCCCCCATACCGAAGCCCACGATCGGGAACCCTGCGACGATCGCGAGCGGACTCGTCACGACTGCACCGCAGCCGTTCGCGAACGTCACCATCATCCGGCAGTCGATGATGCCTTGACCCTTGCACGCTCGGTCGGCGGCTCGAATGGCGTCGGCTTCCGTCGGGTGGTTGACCGAAAACGCGTAGACGTTGCCCCATACGCTGAGGGAAACGGCGCCCCAGTTGACCGGGTCGGCGGCGGCAGGCGGTGCCGCAAGAACGGCAGCGGCGCTCACCGAGAGGGCGGCGGCCGCAAAGAATTTGTTGAACAAGTGGCGTGCTTCCTCTGCGCGCCGACCAGGGTGCGGCGATCGCATGGAAGATACCGCAGCGCATGGACTCGAGATCGCCCCAAGTCTTGGGGGCACGGCAAAGACCATCACGAACGAACTGCGGTGTTCGTGACGGATCTGCTGAAACCGATCTAGTCGCCCTTGGCTGCGGGAGCGCCCTCGTCGGTGGCCATCGCCTCGCGCAGCGACGGACGCGGTCAACTATGACGACGTGTGGCCCGGGCGAGAGCCGTGGCTGCGGCGGATTCGGTCCTCCCTCGACGAGGTCGCCTTGCCGAACACACTCTTCTGCCGCTGACCGCGCTGACCGAACCGGCCAGCGCAGGGCATCGAAAGATCAACTGGCCGTGCCGATCCGAGGCCGACGGAACGTCCGCTACTGCCGAGAAGCCCGAATTCACTTGAACGCGTGCTTCTCTGACCTGTGGGGCCGTTCCGTCGCAAGCCTCTGATCCGTCACTTCGTGATCGAGCGGGCCGCGAGAACATTCAGCAGTGTGGTCACGAACGGCTCGGCCGAGCCGAGGTAGCCAGCGTGGTCGCCGGGAAACTCGACGAGTTCGGCGTTGATCGTCGGCGCGAACTCCAGGGCAGGCAGCGCGGGCCGGAACGCACGCGAGTCCGCACCGATGCCGAAGATCAATCGGTCGGCCGACTTGGCGAGCGCGGGCACGTCCGGCTGGTAGCCGACGACGTCGAGCATTTCGTTGCCAAGAAAGAACGGCAGGTTGGCGTGCATGCGTGCGCGCATCTCCCCGATAGCGGGCGGCAGTTGCGTGGACTCGGCCGGCTGATTCTGCGCTGGCATGCCGATACCCGCGCCGAACTTCTGGAACGCGGCGTCGGTGCCCTCGCGCAGAAACGTGGCGTGGACGTCGGCGAAGAAGGCCGCGTGGTCGGCGGCGTCGGGCAGGACGGTGAACATCGGCGGCTCGTGCGCGATGACCAGGCGCACCCGGTCCGGATACCGGCTGAGCAGGTCGAGCGCGGTGATAGCGCCACCGCTATTGCCGAACACGAACGGCGGCTCGTCGGTGAGCGCGTCGATGATGGCGAGCGCGTCATCCGCACGTTCGCGCACCGGTTGCGACCCGGGGTCGTCGGTGGTCAGTGTGCTGCGCGAGTTGCCGCGCGCGTCGTAGGTGATGACCGTGTAGCGCTGTGCGAGCGGCGCGGCGACGAACTGGAACACGTCGCCGTCGCCCGTGTTGCCGTGCAACAGGACGAGCGGCGGGCCGTCGCCGCGAACCTCATAGCGCAGACGGGCACCAGGCACATCGAGAAAACCGGTCGTACCAAACAAGATTCGCTCCCCCAAGGTTGTTGATATTGCTAGAGCCACACTAGCCTCGGGGCCGCCCTCTGCCCCAGCCATTCCCCGGCTGCAGCGTTTCACACAGGGAGTGCCCACCCCAAGTGCTGACTATGGTTAACGAAAGTATCCGGTCATGCCGCATACCGCGCTGACCGAACCGGCCAACGCAGGGCATCGGAAGATCAACTGGCCGTGCGGATCCGACGCCGGCGGAACGTCCGCAACTGCCGAATGTCGTATGGTCGGATTGATCGACATCTCGGCATCTGCCGCGGAACGGCTGTATGGTTTGGGTTCCACTGCGTAGCGGGTAACACTCCGAAATGTGTTTCAAGCCAGGGCGATTCGAAGGACGCACGCTTCCCGCGTTGGTGGTGACGCCGGACAGGTTGCGGGTGGTGATGAATCTTGCTCCGCCGTTGTTGTTTCTCGGGGTGCGGGTCGAACGATTCGCCGCCGACTGGACATCGGCCGAGGTGAGTTTGAAGGTGCGGCGCTGGAACTCCAACCACAACGGTGCCGCCCCGGGATGGTCGCTCTTCGCAATGACCGATCCGTTCTTCGGGATGATGGCCTATGGGCAGCTCGGCAGCGGTTACCAGGTGTGGAACACCACCGCAGAGATCGAGTTCCTGGCGCCCGGACGCGGCACAGTGCGCTCGACGATGCTCATGCCACGAGAGCTGGTCGACGATATCCGGCGAAGGACCGCCGACGGCTCGAGATCGACTACCAACCACGAAGCGCAGCTTGTCGATTCGAACGGCGCAGTGATTGCTCGCGCCCGCCAGGAACTCTACGTTCGGAGAGCCGAACAGCGTCTTCCCGAATAACCAAACCCAACGGACGCACCATAATGCCGCTGATCGCTCGGTTCAGGACAGCAGCGGTACGCGCCAGCGAACACACTGATCTACCGACGATCACGCTGATCGAGAGTGGCTGGGCGTTGAAGGTCACGGGGTTGGTCGTGCACAGTTACGCTCCCGATCGTGGTTGCGGATGGATACGCGGAGTTGTCCGGGCTGGAAGTCGAGCAGGTATGGGTCTGGTGCGGCTGGTTGCGCCTCGTACTTTTCGACCCGGGCCCGCCCGGTGATCGCGATACCTATGTCGATCTCAACGATTTCCAGTTCACCGACGCTGCGGGCACGGAGTGGTGCGTCCGGACCGAGGACGACCCCCGCACCGCGGGCCCGGTCCTGGGCCTGTTGCGATGCCGGCTTGCCACTGCGCAAGCGACGGACGAGGTTCTGACCCTCGTCTTCGACAACGGTGCACGCATCGTGGGTGAGCTTCCCCTGTGATAGTGGACGCAGGATTCGCAAGTTCGTCCGGTGCCGGAAAGAACGCCCGCTATTGCCGCATACCGCGCTGACCAAACCGGCCAGCGCGGGACATCGGAAGATCAACTGGCCGTGCCGATCTGAGGCCGGCGGAACGTCCGCAACTGCCGCATACCGCGCTGACCAAACCGGCCAGCGCGGAGCATCGGAAGATCAACTGGCCGTGCCGATCCGAGGCCGGCGGAACGTCAGCTATTGCCGATGAGCGTGCGAGGGGTCATCGGCCCGATATGCCATTGCCGGCTGGGTATTCCGCATGGATGTCGCCGCCGAACAACTTCCAGTAGAAGGCGTTCATCCTCGCGGCGGCGGGTGCGTGCCAGGTCAGGATCTCGGCCACAACCGGCGACACGTCGTCGGGGATGTGGCCGGCGGCGCACTGAAGGACGTACTCGTTGCGGGCAACCGGGCTGCCGGTGGTCGGCAGCGGTATCCCGCAGACATCGGTCACCAGCCAGTTGACCAGTCGCATGGCGGCGAAGTCGGCGTCATGGCGGGCGTGCCGTTCGGCGAAGTCGCGCTCGGCGGCCGACAGGTCGAAAAGCGGCGAGGTAGCACGGTCGGTCGAACTCCATCCGCTCTTGCACGGACGTCCTGCCGCATACCGCGCTGACCGATCTGGCCAGCGCGGGGCGGTGGAAGATCAACCGGCCCGTAGCCATCCGAGGACGGCCGAACGCACCGCAATGCCGATGACCGAGCAGTATCGACTAACAACGTCGGTGGATGTCGGCGACCACGAACTGTGCGCAGTCGGGATACTGCTAGCCCAGAACAGAATCCAAAGCGGCTGTTCTTGCCGCCCTGCCCGCGTAAACGGTCAAATGATCGGGCTGCCGCGTAATCCGGTCTAGGTGGTCGTGGTGCCGGACCAGCCGAAGTCGAAGCTGTGTCCCTTCGAATTGCACAGGATCCCGCCGCGCCCGCCACCACTGCACGTGGCGCCCGCGTAGCTGATGGTCGAGCCGTATCCGTTGCCCTGCGGGAGGGTGTTGGCATCGGAACGACCGTATGGACCGAACACGCCGAAGGTCGGGTGCGCGGGCAGGAACGGCACATCGATGGCGAGATCGGTCACCGGAATCATGTTCAGCCACCTGGCGATGCCGGGCGCGATGTCACAACCCGTCGTGCCATCCGACTTGATCGAACACTGCGCGGGACCCACGTTGAAGTAGACGGTGTCACCGATCATGTAGTCGTTCGGATTCACCGCATCCGCATTGGCGGTACCCGCACAGGCCATCGAAATCGCTGCTGCGGCCACGGCCATACCCGCGAAGGCACGCATTCTCATTCGTTCTCCCCTCTGAGTTCGGTCCGACCAGATCTCGGACACTGCACGTTCCCTTGAAGTGGCGAGTTTTCTTGAGCCAGTTAACGATACGATCAGACGGCACGAAATCGAGGCAATCGGCGAAACCACCATCGGACTGCGATCGAGAAGATCGATCCTGACGATCGGTTCGCGCCGGAACCGGTCCCCGCGGCCCGCTCCTGGCTAGCCGAACGACCCGGTTCGGAACGCATTGTATGCACTTTCTCCGCCACATAGTGCGCGGTTCGAAACGGCCATGGGCTCAGTGTCATGGGCCCTGGTCGCAGACCATTGACTGCCGCATAGCACTTCACGACCGTCAACCCCTTTACTCTCGCCGAGCTGTGGAGTGGACGCGGCGAATGTGCCCGAGGAAACCGACGTGGCCCGGATCATCGATACATGCAGTTCTTCCACGGCCGGCCCTGTGCACCAAGGTGATTCCTGGGCGCCGGACGGCGGGGAGTTGCTCGGGCTACGGGGTGATGGGGTGTATGACGACCGAGCAGGGGTACATGCTGCCGGTCTCCACCGGTTGGGTGGCGGTCATGTCGGGTGGAGTGACGTTGAGGGTGTGGGATACCGGGCAGGGGCGGCCGTTGTCGGTGGTGGTGCTTTCGACGATGGCGTGGGCGGGCTGCCCGGGCTTGATCGTCACCTGCTGTGGGGTCAAGAAGCTGTGGTCGGGGTTCTGGCCGTAGACGGCGCTGTACAGGGAGCGCCGGGCGTGCACCCAGTTGTTGCCCGGGGCCCACATGTCGACGCCGGGGTAGCCGACCATCCAGCACGAGGTGTCGCCGGTGGCTTCGAAGATAAGCGCGGTGCCGGCGTAGTTCTGGTTCAGGGCTGCCAGGTTTTCGGCGCGGACATGGATCTGACCGTTCGTGCATTCCGCGATGGGCGCGACCGTCGGCGTCGGCGCCGGGGTCCCGGTCGAACCATCGCCCGCAACCGGACTACCCCCGCCGGATGGCTGCCCGCCGCCGGAATCCGGCGAGCCCCCCGACCCCGGCGAAGCAGGCGCACCGCTGGGTGCCGGCGTCCCACCCGAACCCGTCGGACCGCCGGTCGGAACCGAGCTCGACACGGTGGCCGGACCCGGCGAAACCGTCAGCGACCCATTTCCGTTCGCGGTGCACCCAGCGGTCACCGCCACCAACACGCCAGCCAACACTGCCACACCCGCGGTATTTCGCTTCATGATCCGATTACTCCCTCGTTCGCGCCGTATCCCGTTGCGCTGCAAACCGATCGGCGACACTGCTGCAACGATTGACATATCTGCGCAACCGCCCCGAGTGTTAGCGAACAAGAATGTTCCCAATCGCCGATGCGGCGTATACCCCCGGGTCGGAGGGAGGCGCTCCGCTGCCGGCGATTACGGCGAGCCCACCTCGACCACCTACCGGCGGTGTGCGGTCATCGCGAAACCGTGCTGACCGAACAGGCCAGTGCGGGGCATCGGAAGATCAACGGGCAGAGCGCTGTACGACCGCCTGCAGTGCGCGCTCATGCCGAGTTGAGTGTGTTCGTTGGTCACGGTCCGCGGTGGCAGCGCGGAATTCGGCTAGTGGCTGATCTTTTCCAGCTCGTCGATTTCGTTGTCGGAGAGCGACATTCCCGCGCCGACGAGATTCTCGCGCAGGTGGATCGTCGATGAGGTACCTGGGATCAGCAGGATATTCGGTGATCGATGCAGCAGCCAGGCCAGGGCCACTGACATCGGTGTCACATTCAACCGGTCGGCGACGGCCGACAGCGCCGCGGACTGTAGTGGACTGAAGCCACCGAGCGGGAAGAAAGGTACGTAGGCGATGCCCTGCTCGGCGAGGGTGTCGATCAGTTCGTCGTCTCGACGGTAGGCAAGGTTGTACATGTTCTGCACGCACACGATCGGCGCGATCGTCTGCGCCTCGGCGACCTGTTCGGCCGTCGCGTTGCTCACGCCGAGGTGGCGGATCAGACCCTGCTGCTGGAGTTCGGCGAGGGTCTCGAACGGCTCTGCGAGTGAACCGGACTGTGGCCCTCGAGCATTGCCGAGCCGGAGGTTGACCACGTCGAGCGCCTCGAGACCGAGCGATTCCAGGTTCTCGTGGACGGCGCGGCGCAATTCTTCGGGTCGTCGGGCCGGGGGCCATCCACCCTGCTGATCTCGGGTCGCCCCAACCTTGGTCACGATGTGCAGCTGTTCGGGGTAAGGGTGCAGTGCTTCGCGGATCAGCTGGTTTGTGATGCGTGGCCCGTAGGCGTCGGCGGTATCGATGTGGGTGATGCCGAAGTCGACGACCTCGCGCAGGACGGCGAGCGCGCCGTCGCGATCGGCAGGCGGACCCATGACCCCAGGGCCGGCGAGTTGCATTGCGCCGTAACCGAACCGGGTAACAGTCAGGTCGCCCAGGGTCCAGGTTCCGCCGGGAAGCGAAGGGGAGGGTGCGTTCATACCTCTGTCTCTCATCTCGAGCCGGTTGGTGTCTGCTGGTGTCCTTCTTCATCATTGACCTGTAACTTCCCGACAGGAAGTAGGCACCTCGAAGTGCGTAACTCACCCACAGGTTGGAGAAGCCGCTGATGGCAACGACGACGGCAGCCCAGAAGAGAGCACAGTCCAAGGCCGAATACGACGCCTTCCTGGCGGCATGCCCGAGCCGCAAACTGCTGGAACGGATCTCCGATAAATGGGTCACACTGATCGTGACCGCGCTCGGCAACGGCGGGTCACATCAGCCCGGCACCCCCTGCGCCGGCGAGCCGCGTTCGATGCGCTACTCGGAGCTGTCGCGCCAGCTGGCAGGCGTCAGCCAGAAGATGCTTACCCAAACCCTCCGCTCCCTGGAGCGAGACGGTTTGATCACCCGCACCGCGACACCGACCGTGCCCGTGACTGTCTCCTACGAACTGACCAACCTCGGCCTCTCGCTCCACCAATTGGTCCGCGAGATCAAAGGCTGGGCCGAAACGCACATGGATGAAGTGCTCACCAACCGCGCAGCACACGACACCCCCGTCGACTGAACCACGCAACCCAAACCCGCCCTCTTCCCCCACTCCAGCAGGACTACTGCATATAGTCAGCGATAGCGAGCTCTCATACCGCATACCGCGCTGGCCGAACCGGCCACGCGTAGTGACATCGGCCTCCTCCCGTGACCACATCTGACGTCTCCTGATCGGCGAGATATGTTGCAGTACAGAAGGTCTCGCAGTGGTCAAAAACGACAAGGTCGAATTCTGCACATCCGCCACCCGAACTGCCCGGGATCCGGATGGCGACGGCGGGCACGCCCCGAAACAGACCGTGGACTACGGTTGCGGAGAAGGTTGCAAGATCAACGGGGGAAGTGCGTGTTTCGACCGGGTCGTTTTCGGTGTCCATCAAGGCTTTTCGGGGCGCTCGGCCTCGCCGCGGCCGTCGTGCTCACGATCGGCGGCTGCGCATCCCCGGCCCCCGCCACCCATTTCTCGACCCAGGCCCCCACCACAACAAAAGATCCGGCGACCAACCGGGACTTCGACGGTCTCGGGGTGGGAGCCTACCGGAGTTACGGGACCGTGGAAGTGGGTAGCGGGCCGCGCGGCGTCGCCGTCGATCCGGGACTGCACCGGGCCTACGTCGTCGACCAGAACCCTGCCGTGCCGTCCGCTCCAGTCACCGTCTCGGTGCTCGACACCCGGACGCGGGCGACCGTCGCCACGATCACCGTGGACGACGTGTTCGTCCGCGAGACACAGCCGGTCGTCGTCGATCCCGCGACGCATCTCGTATATCTGCTGAGCGTCGGCGTGCGCGGAAAATTGGTAGTCATCGATCCGGCCACCGATTCGGTGACCGCGCGCATCTCCGTCGGTGAGCATACGGATTCCAGCGCCCTGGCCATCGATTCCGACCGACACCTCGCCTATGTCGCCAACGATTACTACGCGACGGTCGTGGCGATCGACACCAACAGCCTGGACATCGTGGCCGTCATCCCGGTCGGCGCGCACCCCGCGGCGCTGGCGATCGATCCGGCGAGCCACCAGGTATGGGCAGCCACAGCGGGCAGCCTGTCGATCATCGACCCCGATGCTCTCAAGGTGAGCGCTACAATCCCCGCCACCGCGGAACCACACGGCGTCGCAATCGACTCCGAAACACACACCGCCTACATCACCGACTTCACCGGCACCTCGGTCATGCTGATCGACACCGCAACCCATGCGGCAACCCACATCTCACTCCAACCCGAACCGTCCTACGCGGTAGCGATCGACCCCACCCTCCACACCGCCTACCTCACCTCCGGCGCCTTCGGCAGCATCACCATGATCGACACAAGAACCCACACCCTCACCGCTTCCCGCACCTCCGGCCATTCCCCCGGCTGGACCGGCGGCATAGCCGTAGACCCCACGACCCACGAGATCTACGTAACCCACGGCGAAACCGCCCACACCGTCGAAGTGCTCACCCCCGCCTGACCATCCCCGATCGATCGCACCCGCTTCGAACCGTCCGGTTCGAGGCGGTGCGCACTGTGGGCTCCGCTATCGGTACAGCCGACTGGGTCCAAGATCGCCAGCGAGTATGCGCGCGAACTACCCACAGCGGCCGATCATGCGCGAAATGATTAGGGATGCAACAGATTTCGGGAGCCGTGAATATTGCGGGCCGATGTCGGGGTTCGGTCGTGACTGTGCCCGGGGTGGCCCTGCCTCATAGGCAGATCGAAGCGCCAAGGAGGGCATCCGCGTGGACAACGCCGGTATGAATCGGTCCGGGCAACGTCCGCACATGCCGCGACCCGCGCGGTTCGAAGCGGCCGACACTGACCTGCGGAAAATCAATGGGCAGAGTGCCTCACGATCGTCAGCGGTGCGCGCTCACGCTGAATGTCGCGTATTTCGAGGGCCATTGATCGGTTGTCGGTCAGTCTGTGAGCAGGATGGTGAGCAGGGTGCGGAGTTGGTGTTGTTGCTCGGTGGTCAGCCGGGCCAGCGGTTGGCTGGCGAAGGGCATGCGGGCTTGTAGGTCCTCAGCGACGCGTTTGCCCTGATCGGTCGCCGCGACCAGGCGCACTCGTCGGTCGTTCGGATTCTCCCGGCGCTCGATCAGGCCGCGGGTCTGCAATTTGTCGACGAGGGCGGTGACATTCGACGGCTCGGCGTGCAGATGTTCGGCGATCCGCCGGGTCACGACCGGTTCCTGCGCTGCCAGCAACGCTTTGGCCTGCATGGGCGTCAACCCATGGGCGCCGGCCGCTGCCTCCGCCTCGGTGGCGTAGCGGCGATTGATCGCCGCGAACAGCCCCACCACCTCGGCCGTCAGTTCCCGCTGCTCCTGCTCGCTCGACATGCCCCCACTATAGCGATACCCCATCATAATTATGATGTACTATGATTATAGTTCATAACTAATAGCCAGGAGGAAACCCATGAGCCCGTCCATCGACCGGAAAACCGTCCTGATCACCGGCACCTCGACCGGCATCGGACTGCACACGGCCATCCACGCCGCCCGCTCCGGCTGGCAAGTCATCGCCACCATGCGCGACACCGCCCGCTCCACTGCACTCGTCGAGCTCGCCCGCGACAACGGCGTCGCCGACCACGTCGAGGTCCGACAGCTCGACGTCACCGATCCAGCCTCCGTCCACCGCTGCGTCTCCGGCGTCGTCGACGACCACGGCCACCTCGACGCGCTGATCAACAACGCGGGCGCCGGCCACCTCGGCACCCTCGAACTGGAGGACATCGGCGAGATCCGCGCCGTCATGGAGGTCAACTTCTTCGGCGTGCTCGAAGTCACCCGCGCCGCGCTCCCGCAACTGCGCGCCACACACGGACGAGTACTCACCGTCAGCAGTGTCGGCGGGGTCATCGGACAGCCGTTCAACGAGGCATACTGTGCCGCAAAGTTCGCCGTCGAGGGCTTCATGGAAGCGTTGGCGCCGGTAGCCGCGCAGTCCGGCGTCGCGGTCAGCGTCATCGAACCCGGTGCCGTCGCAAGCGAATTCGTCGCCAACGTCGGCGGACGCGAAATGCTGGCCACGAACGCGACTGGACCGTACGCTTCGGCGCTGGCCGCCTACCGCAAGCGCACCGAGGGCGCCTTCGCCAACGCACAATCTCCCGAATCCGCCGCCCAGGCCATCGTCGAAGCACTCGACGCCACCGACCTCCCGTTCCGAGTCCAGACCTCCGACACCGCCCGAAACTTCGTCGCCGTCAAGCTCGCCGACCTCGACGGCGCGAAAGTGCAGGGCATGACCGGCAATTGGATCGGGTGAACTACCCAACCGCAACCAGGCGCGTCGTACCCGGATACAGGCGAGCGAATCATCAATTCATCGCGCCGCCCACACCTACGCATCCTCCTCGCGCTGGTCACCCTTTTCGGACGGGCATCTGCTGAACACACCCAGCTGCGCTTCTCGCGCGGCTCGAAGCGGCCCGCGCGGGGCAGGCGAAAGTCCAACTGGCCCTGCCGATCCGAGGCGGCGGAATATCCACAATTGCCGACTATCGGACCGTCTGCCTGGATGTTGTCGGCTATGCCGAAGGCGATCGCGCGCCGATGCAAAGTCCTGCCGTCGGCACGCCTTGTTCTGATCCGGGGCTGGGAAGAGCCAGGATGGCGTACTGTCGAGGCCACGAGGCCGTAGAGGTCTTCCAAACAAAGGACGTACCAGTTGTCCGACAAATCTCCGCGTAGCAAGATGTCCAAGGCTCAGGGGAAATCCCTGAAGGAAAAACGAGCGGAGAAGAAGGCCAAGTCGGCCACCCCGCAATCGGGTGTCGAGGCCTTGGAGAACAGGGGCAAGAAGCGCAAGTAGACGTACGGTCTCCTACGCCGAGGCTTGGCTCGGATGGAGTTCGAGCTCGGGTGGGCTGGATCGCTCGCGCTTCCGTCTACTTTGTCCAGTCGAGCCGTGGGTCATAGTCGCCCCATCCTCAGCGCGGTCTACGGCCCGAAATGATCTCGGGCCGTACCTGCGTCCGCTCATGCCGGGTAGTTCGAGGCCGGCAGGGTGTCGCCGATTCTTCGAGTATCCAACAGTGGTCGGGTGATCTTGACGGACGGGATGAATCTGCGGCCTTCGACACCGCAGTCGCACAACGGTTCCCGGACTACTGCGGGTTGTAACACACGCCATCCTGTACTGCCGCGATCCGCGCAGTTCGAAGCCGCGGCGCCTGTCCGGGGGTGTCGGGGGCACTTGTGACATCGTCGCGACAGCGACCGTATTGATGTACGGCCATCGGCACGGCAGCTACGAATCACTCCCAGCGGTCAATGAACGACGCACCACGAGAGAGGAGACCTGCCGTGCCTGGCTCCAGCGATCCGATGGCGGTGGTGCACCAGTATGTCGACGCTTTCAACAACGGTGACGAGAGGGCTATGGCGGCGGCGTGCGCTGACCCGATGCAGATTCTGGACGGAATGTCGCCACACGTGTGGCAGGGGCCGACAGCAGCAGAGGACTGGTGGAGGGCCGCGCTCGCCGAGGCTGAGCACGTCGGGGCTTCCGGTTACCGCATCGATCTCGGTGAGCCACGCCATGTCGATGTCACCGGCGACTTCGGGTATGTCGTCGTTCCGTGCACCTTCTCGTACAACCTTCAGGGCGAGCAGGTCGCGCAAACCGGCGCGGTCTTCACTGCGGCACTGGGCAAGGTCGGCACCGATTGGCGCTTGACGGCCTGGGCTTGGGCAAAAGGATGACAGGCACTCGGCAGCTCTACGAGATGACCGCCTGAGCCTCCACCGCATACCGCGCTGACCAACCGGCGAGCGCGGCTGCGTGGAAGATCAACTGGCAGGGGCCATCTGAGCCCGCCGACCGAACGTCGTCAGTGCACGGGACTCACTATTTGCGGGTGACCTGGTGTGTGCTTTGATGATGGTTGCGCGCGCCCGCAGAGGAACGATGCTGATCAGGCGTGGGCCTGCGCGGATTTTCTTTGCCGAGGACCTCGCCACCTCAGGTTTCCTGCCCCATCCCAGACGATGACGTATCGGAAAAGGGGTTGATCGACATGGCGCCGAGCATTCGACCGAATATCGTCTTCATGCTGCTGGACAACGTCGGCTGGGGCGATTGGGGGTGTTACGGCGGCCAGACGCCCACCCCACGTATCGACGCCCTCGCAGCAGAGGGCACCAGGCTCACCAATTACACCGTCGAACCGCAATGCACCCCCACCCGTTCGGCCATCCTCACCGGACGCCTGCCGGTGCGATCCGGAACCACGCAGGTGCCGCTGCTGCCGAAACCCTACGGGCTGTGCCCGTGGGAATACACGCTGGCCAACCTGCTGTCCGACGCCGGCTATGCGACGGCCGCATACGGGAAATGGCACCTCGGCGCGACCGAGGGCAGGCTGCCGACCGATCAGGGTTTCGACGAGTGGTGGGGACTGAAGAACACCACCGACGAGGCCGGTTACACCGGGTACGTCGCCTACCGGGAGTTACTCGACAGCGGATTCCCGCTGCCCCTGGCGATCGGTATGGGAGTCGGCGAATCACCAAAACTCTGGGAAGCCAGAAAGGGCCGGCAGGCCGAGGCGACCGGCGACCTCGACCTGGAAATCCGCCCATACCTGGACGAGAAGATCGTCGAGCGGGCCACGGAATACATTGCGCGGCAGGCGGCAGCGAACCAGCCGTTCTTCACCTACATCGGCTTCACACACATCCATCCGCCCGAGCGGGTGCACCCGGAATTCGACCGGACGGCACCGCACCGGCTCGGCCTGTACGCCGACATCATCGCCGAGATAGACCATCGAGTGGGTCAGGTTCTCGACGCTATCGACCACGCCGGGATCGCCGAGGACACGATCGTCGTACTCTCCAGCGACAACGCCACATGCGGAGTCCTCAGCGTCCCAGGCGGTTCGAACGGACCCTGGCGAGGAAATTTCTTCACCCCACCCTATGAGGGCTCCTACCGGGTACCGGCGATCATCCGCTGGCCGGGCCATGTGCCTGCCGGACGCGTGAGCAACGACATGCTGGCCGGCCTCGACTGGCTGCCGACCTTGGCCGGGATGCTCGGCGAATCCGGCCGCGTCCCCCGCGACAGGCCCATCGACGGCCTCGATGCCTCGGCGTTCCTGACCGGCCACACCGAGAAGTCGCCGCGCAGATACGTCGCGTTGTTCGGGCTCGACGACCAGCTGATGTCGGTGAAGGTGGACTACGGCAAAGTCGTGTTCCGCTACACCGAAGGAATAGACAAACCCATAGTCCAACCGTACTTCCCCCAGGTGTTCGACCTGAGCAGCGATCCGCACGAAAACTACAATCTGGCCGACACCAGAATGGACTGCACCTGGATGTTGTTCCTGGCCGGCGCTGTCATCGCGGAGTATCAGAAAAGTATCGAGCAGTACCGCAATATCGAGACCGGAGAAGACTTCACCGGCTACTGACATGATGACGGCCCGATGGTATCTGCCTGGACGTCGCGGGAGTAGTGGTGTAACCGGCCGGAATCAGGCGCCAACGCAGTGATGCCCTGAACGTAGACCCGGGACATCACGAGAGTGGTTGTGGCTGTTGCTATTTCTTGCCGGATCCGCCGCTGTTGTTCAACAACCTCGATGAATATCCGCTACTGCCACGGACCTCGCTGACCGAACCAGCAGGAATGTCTTTTCGCTGCCTTCCCCGGGGACGTGTTCGATCCCATCGAGAGGGCTGACGAGGTCGGCACGAAGAGGTTGATCGCCGGTGGGCGTCTGGACAATGAGGACGGCGCGGGCAACTGGTTCGCCCTCATACGTTATCCCGGTGATCGCGCGCTGCTGTTCGGATGGGATCGCGAAAATCACGTCTGGGACAAGTCGTACGACCCCAGAGCCGCTGCGCCGGAATGGGTTCGCGCCCTTGAACTGAAGACCCACCACCCGCGTGTGCTCACCGCGGATGCCGTCAGCTTCGTGCGCTGGCGGGAGAATGGCCGATGGCACTCGACGCCCACCGAACACGACGACGGCCTGAATATGTGCCTGCACAATTACGCCCATGCCGAGAGCCTTTATGGCCGTGTCGACACTGCGTACGCCAACGCCGAGTACGTGGCCCATGACGACGACGCAGACGAGGTTCTCGACCATGTCAGCCTCGACGAACTCACCCGTCTGGCCGAGGCCGCCGAACGCTACGCAGTGACCGAACACGACCTGAACATCCACGAACCCGAAGTCGCCGACGCCGCCATCGCTATCTCTGGCAGGCCGGCATCGCCTCCGGCGCCCCCGCAACCGGTCGAATCACTACCCGCTACAACGCAATAGACACCCAGGAACCGCTGGCGCGAACATCCTCAATTGCCGCTGGCCGCGCCGTTCGAAGCGGCCACGGCTCCGATCAGCGAGCGCGCGATCCTGCCGAGTTATGGCGTTACTCGGGAATGACGATTCCTAGTGCGCGCAGGCGCGGCAAACACGCCGCTAGGCACTGCTCCACCAAAGCCTCATCGGTACGCACAAGAACGTCACCACGCAACGGTGCGCCGTTGGCCACGAATGTCCACGGCACTTGCCCTTCTGCCCACCACTCGGCGTCAACCTTGAATAGCACCGTTATTCCTTGTCTGGGAGTTTCGGATTAACGGTTATCCCGGCACTCCCGCCGAGTGTCATACGCCCGCCGGCGGCGCCCGGCTGCTGCGGCCGGGCGGGAGAATTGAGCGGTGAGATCGACTGGAGCGCAACTGTCTGGTGACGCCGCAGGACGTGGTTTCCCTGGTAAATCTGCGACCGTATGACACGTGGACGCCAGAATCGCACTCCTGGACAGGATCACCGGTGACTCCATGTCTGGGGCCATGTCGATCTGTACGGGGCAAACTGGGGTGCAAGCAAATTCGGCTCCGGTGTGAGTTGTGGGTAGTGGTTTGCGGCTGGGGCGGTTTCGCATCTGCTGGGCGGATCCGCGGGGCGGATCCGAGCGCTGTGGCGGCAATGGCCGCTGGGTTCGGTCGCGAGGTTCACGGTCGGTGTTCCAGGATCACGTGGCCGGGAGTTCCCGAATCCGGGGTCAGATGACCATTCCGCCGTTGGGGCTGATGATCTGGCCGGTGAGGTAGTGGTTGTCGCCGGCGAGGTAGACCGCGAGGGAGGCGTATTCCTCGGGCGCGCCGAGCCTGCCCAGGGGGACTTGTTGGAACAGGCTGTTCCTCTGTTGGGGGGTGGCCTTGTCGAGGTAAGCCTGGAACGGCGGCGTCAGCACACCGCCGCAAGCGATAGCGTTGACGAGGATGTTTGCTCCGGCGACATCGAGTGCGACAGTTTTGGTCAGATTGGCGACGGCGGCCTTGGTGGCCGAGTACCCGGGGCTGTGGGCGCTGGCGGCCGAGATGCCGGCGACGGAGCTGATGTTGATGATGCGCCCGTAGTGCTGTGGTTCCATGTAGCGCAGCGCGGCGCGGGTGCAGTAGAACACGCCGTGGACATTGACGGCCCACCATTTGAGCCAGTCATCGTCGGTGAGGCTGGTGGTGATGCCCAGCGATCGGCGTTCGGTGGGCGTGGTCACATAGGTGTAGTTCAGGTTCCGGCGTGCTTCCTCGGCCGGTGACTTGGGCACGATCGCGGCATTGTTGACCAGGATGTGGACGGTGCCGAAGCGGTCGGAGGCGTCGGTGAACATCTGGTCGACCGCAGGCCGGTCGGCGACGTCGACGAGTGCCGCGAGGCATTGGCGGCCCAGTGCATGGATCTGGTCGGTGAGGTCGGCCAGTTTGTCGGTCTGGATGTCGCAGGCAACGATGTCGGCGCCGGCTTGTGCCATCGATAGGGCGATGGCTTTGCCCAGTCCCTGGCCGGCGCCGGTGACGACGGCGGTCTTCCCGGATAGTGTCATGATCATCTCCTGATCGGTCGCGGTTGTCTCCGCGCCCCGTGCGGACGCGATACTGTTGTGGCGCAGTGGCTTTCAGCCGCAGGTTCGCAGTTCGCGTTTGGGGATCTTGCCGGTGGCGGTCATCGGGAGGGTCCGGACGAATTCGGCGCAACGGCCAGCGACTCCGCCTCGTGAGTCATGAGGATTTCCTCGTGGAAGACGACGTCGGGATCACCCGCTCCCGCACCGCCAACGGCCGAAACGACCCGTATTTCAACGAGTTCCGCACTCGAGAAACCCGGAAAGACGGGGCGCTGGGTTCTTTGTGGTTCCGCGTCGTGCGGCGGGTGTGTGATCGGAAACCAGATCTGTCGTATCTGCCTGTCGCACTGCGGGACCGGGTAGCTGCGGCGCTGGCTGGGCTCCGATCACCGGACCGGTAGGCCGGTCACGCCGCGGCTGTGGCGGGTGATCCTCGGGTCGAGAGGGCTGTCGTGGGAGGCGAAGGTTGCCTTTATGCCGCGGACTGCGGCTCGGCCGAAGTCGACCGAGGGCGTGTACGCCAGTGCGGTGTGCATGTGGCTGGAGGGTTTCGCGCGTTAGAGGATGTCGCGTGGGTCGGTGGGACCGGCGGCGGCTGCGGCGTGGACTCTGCCTTCTTCCTCGAAGGTGTGGAAGCCCTCGTAGGTGAGGAA